>CAKUNY010000083.1 GCA_934668605.1 uncultured Oscillospiraceae bacterium
ATCAAGCTCCAGATCAGCCGCGGCAACATCAAGGCGGTTCAGGGCGACACCGGCCACGCACAGGCTCGCATGGTGACGGAGGTATATGCGCATACGAACAACGAAGAGCGGCTGCTTCTGGCGCAAAAGGTAGATGAAAATTTCTTTCAGACGCCGACGCCGGGGGCATTTGCGCCAACAGGAGAGATGCAAAAAGTCCTCCAAATTCTCGCCGAAAAGCCGGAGCTGGTCAAGCTGCTTGCCGCCATGTAGCCGCTGTGCAGGCAATTTTGTTGGAAGATTTGTTGGAAAACGTCAAAAATAAGAGACTTACAAAAAATAGAAAAAATCCTCGAAACCATTGCGGTTTCAAGGATTTTTCTGGAGCTGCTGGGCAGATTCGAACTGCCGACCTCGTCATTACCAATGACGCGCTCTACCGACTGAGCTACAGTAGCATGGCCGTTTCAAACAGCTTCATCATTATAGCATAAAGAAGCGGTTTGTCAAGAGGAAAATCGAAAAATGTCCTGGAAAATTTCTGCGCGCGGCGGAAAAATTGTGCTTGCTTTTCGCGCGCGCGTATGGTAAAATACCCAAGTCTGTGAAAAGGACGGTCCTCTGCCACGGCCGGCACTGCGGTGCAGCGGCATTCCCTTGCGGCATGAACGTCTTAATTTGAAGGAGGACAACACTATGGATCTGATGAAGGCTCTGACCAGCCAGTACATGAAGAAGGAACTGCCCGAAATGAACGTCGGCGATACGGTTCGTGTTCATGTCAAGATTAAGGAAGGTTCCCGCGAGAGAATTCAGGTTTTCGAGGGCACCATCATTGCCAAGAAGCATGGCGGCATTGAGGAATCCATCACCGTGCGCCGTATCTCCTACGGTGTCGGCTGTGAGAAGGTTTTCCCGGTTCACGCGCCCAACGTTGTGGACGTCGAGACTGTCCGTCATGGTAAGGTTCGCAGAGCGAAGCTGTACTATCTGCGTGACCGTCTGGGCAAGGCCGCCAAGGTCAAGGAAAAGGTCTGATAGGAAACGAAAAAAGAAGGGCTCGGGTGAGCCCTTCTTTTTTTAATCTGTCGAAAAAACGTTGTTTTTTCGACAGAAGAGTGGCACCTCGACTGCGCGCTCGTCGAAGCAAACTCCATATCCTTCACTCCGCCGCAAGCGGCAGAGTTCATGCATTTCGTTGCTTCTCCTCTCCAAATCAGAACCGTTGGTTCCGATTTGGTATAAGACGCAAAAAGCTCACACTTGCGAGGTGTAAGGTATGTTTCCGGTCGGCGGAGCCGCCGGATAACATGGATTTTGATTTTATTTCGCCCTGCGGGGCGAAACTCTGCGAGGCATTTTTGGAGACTTTTTTCTATTTGGATTTTCGGCGATAGCACTTTCTTTCTGGGCGAAACTTGTGTATAATATCCGTGATTACGCATGTGAGGTGCAGAGTATGGACTTTGAAGAAAATAAACAGGCGCAGGACGCGCCGTTGGAAGAAATAGAAGAAACGGCGGCGCAGGATGCGCAGGGCGCGCAGGCGCAGCAGGACGAGGCGGCGCGGCGGGAAAAGCAGTATGAGACGTTTACGATGCTGCATGACCTCGTGTACATTCTGGCTGGGATTACGCTGGTGTTCGTGTTCTTCTTCCGGCTGGTGGGCGTGGACGGAAGCTCGATGTATCCGACGCTTGTCGACCGTGACTATCTGGTCCTGGAGAGCAATTTCCTCTACCGGAACGTCAGCCGGGGCGACATCGTTGTCATTGACCCGCCGGAGGAGGCGGGCTTCAGCGGCCCCATCGTCAAGCGCGTCATTGCGACCGGCGGACAGACGGTGGACATTGACTTTGACGCGGGCGTTGTGTATGTGGATGGCGAGGCGCTCGAGGAGAGCTACGTCTTTGAGCCGACCTATCGGAGCTTTCAGGAGGTGGGCGACGGCCTCAGCTATCCCGTGACTGTCCCGGAGGGAAGCATCTTCGTGCTGGGGGATAACCGCAACCACTCGGCGGACAGCCGCTACGCAAGGCTCGGCTGCGTGGAAGAATCGCGGATCTTAGGCCGCGTGCTGCTGCGGATCATTCCGGGCAGACAGACCAATGAAGAAGGAGACGTCGTCGGCGGCCGGGAGCTCCGGCGCATCGGCGCGGTAGCATAAATGGAAGAACAGAAAAACAGCATGAATATCCAGTGGTACCCCGGCCACATGACCAAGACCCGCCGGATGATGGAGGAGGATCTGAAGCTGGTCGATGCGGTGTGCGAGATTTTAGACGCGCGCATCCCGATTTCCAGCCGGAACCCCGACATTGACGCGATCTGCGGCAAAAAGCCCCGGATGGTGATTTTGAACCGCATCGATATGGCGGACGCGGACTTGGTCGGGCGTTGGAGCAATTACTTTAAAAGTAAGGGCATGGCCGTTATCCGCACGGACTGCAAATCGCGAAAGGGGATTGGCACCTTTGCCCCCGCCGTGCGGCAGCTGCTTTCGGAAAAGCTCCAGCGGTATGCCGAGAAGGGACAGGTCGGGCGGCCTTTGAAGCTCATGGTCGTCGGCATTCCGAACGTCGGAAAATCGACGTTCATCAACCAGATCGCAGGCCGGAAGGGCGCAAAGGCGGAAAACCGCCCCGGCGTGACGCGCGGCAAGCAGTGGGTGAATGTGGATGGGGGACTGCTGCTTTTGGACACCCCCGGCATTCTCTGGCCGAAATTTGACGACCCTGAGGTCGGCATGCGCCTTGCCTATACAGGCGCGGTGAAGGACGATATTTTAGATACCGAGACGCTGGGCTGCCATCTGATGGAGCTTCTGGCGCGGGAATATCCGCAGGCGCTTACGGCGCGGTATAAGATCGAGATCCCGGCGGAAATTGACGGCTGGGAGCTTTTGCAGGCGGCGGGCAGAAAGCGCGGCTTTCTCGTCTCGGGCGGCGAGGTCGACACGGAGCGGATGGCGCGCGTGCTGCTGGAGGAATACCGCAGCTGCAAGCTCGGAACCTTTACGCTGGAACGGCCGGAGGAGCTGGCATGAGAGAAGAACCGAAGGATTTATGGATCTATGAGCGCGAGGCGTTCGCGGAAGGATACCAAACGGTCTGCGGCGTCGACGAAGCGGGGCGCGGGCCTCTGGCGGGGCCTGTGTGCGCGGCGGCGGTGATTTTGCCGGCGGGGCTTGTGATCGACGGGCTCAACGACTCCAAGAAGCTGACCGACAAAAAGCGGCGCGAGCTCTATGACGTGATCACGCAAAACGCCGTGAGCTACGGCATCGCGATGGCCTCAGAGCGGGAAATTGACGAGATCAACATCTTGCAGGCAACGTTTCTTGCCATGCAGCGGGCGCTGGACAAGCTGACCGTCAAGCCCGATCTTGCGCTCATCGACGGCAACCGCGCGAAGGGTTTTGGCCTTCCGGTGCGGACAATTGTAAAGGGCGACAGCCTGTCCGCCTCCATTGCGGCGGCGTCTATCTTGGCGAAGGTCACGCGGGACAGGCTGATGGAAGAGCTGGATGAGACGTATCCGCAATACGGCTTTGCCGTCCACAAGGGCTACGGCACGAAGCGGCACTATGAAGCGCTGCGCGAATACGGCGCGTGCGAAATTCACCGGCAGACATTTTTAAAGAAGTTCTATGAAAAGTAAAACGGCGCTCGGCGCGTGGGGCGAGGCGATCGCGGCGGAGGCGTTAAAAGCCCGGGGCTTTGCGATCGTCGAGCGGAACTACCGGTCGCGCTTCGGAGAGATCGACATCATCGCGCGAAATGAAGCATATCTGGTCTTCGCCGAGGTCAAGCTCCGCAAGAGCGCGTATTTTGGCGCGGCGCGTGAGTTTGTGGATCAGCGCAAGCAGGAAAAGCTCCGCGCGACGGCTTCCATGTGGCTGGAGGAACACGAAACCGGCCTTCAGCCGCGGTTTGATGTAATTGAAATTTACGCGCCGGACGGGATGCGGACGAAGAGCCCCCATGTCCGGCAGATTGAGGATGCGTTTATATGAAATATACGGTAGTAGACGGCCACTGCGACACGCCGATGGAGCTTTGGCTGCGGCAGGAGAACCTGCGGAGCAATACCTGTCAGGTATCACTCGAACGGGCCAAAAAGCTTTCGGGTTACGTGCAGTTTTATGCATTCTGTACGGTGTGGCTCGAACAGGACGGGAGCTTTGAAGCGCACTACGCGGGCGCTTTGGAGCATTTTAACCGCCAGCTGGACGAAAACAAAGACAGGATCGTCCGCTGCAAAAATGAAGCGGATGCGCGCGCGGCCATCGAGGCCGGAAAATGCGGCGCCTTCTTGTCGATCGAGGGCGCGGAGGCCATCTCCTGCGACCCCGGAAAGCTGGAGCTTGCCTATGAACAGGGCGTGCGCATGATCGCCCCCGCGTGGAACGCGCAGAACGCGCTCACCGGCAGCTGCGTGACGGGCGGTGGTCTGACGACGCAGGGTAAAGAATTCGTGCGCCGGGCGCAGAAGCTCGGGATCATTCTCGACGTGAGCCATATCTCCGAAAAAGCGTTCTGGGATTTGTGCGATATTACGGAAAAGCCGTTCGTGGCGAGCCATTCCAATGCGCGCGCGGTCTGCAATCATGTCCGCAATCTCACCGACGAGCAGTTCAAGGCGTTGTGCGAGGCGGGCGGTACGGCGGGGCTGAATCTCTACGGCGCATTTTTACGCGATGAGGGCAGGCCGACACTGGAAGACGTCTGGCGTCATATCGAGCATTTTTTGGAGCTCGGGGGAGACGGACATATCGCGCTCGGCGGCGATCTGGACGGATGCAGCGTGCTGCCGGAGGGCTTTGCGGGCGTGGACAGCTATGCGGCGCTTGCGCAGTGGCTGGAAGATAAGAAGCTGCCAAGCAGTACAATAGAAAATATATTCAGTGAGTCTTTATTAAAGGTTGTGAAACAATGCAGTATGTAAGTACCAGAAATCCGGACGTGCACCTTTCTGCGGCGCAGGCGATCGTACAGGGGCTCAGCCGCGACGGCGGCCTGTTTTTGCCGGAGGAAATCCCGCAGATCACGTTAGAAGAAATCAAGGCGCTCTCGAAGCTGCCCTACCCCGAGCGCGCGGCGAAGATCATGAAGCGCTACCTCGACGAATTTACCGAGGAAGAGCTGCTTGGCTTTGCCGAAAAGGCCTATGGCGCAAGCAAATTCGACGACCCGAAGGCTGCGCCGGTCAAAGATCTGGGAGACGGCCGGTATATCATGGAGCTCTGGCACGGGCCGACGTGCGCGTTTAAAGACATGGCCTTGCAGATGCTTCCGTATCTTCTTACGGCGAGCCTCAAAAAGACCGGGGAACAAAAGACAGTCTGCATTCTGGTCGCGACATCCGGCGACACCGGCAAGGCCGCGCTCGAGGGCTTCCGCGACGTCGAACATACGAAGATTCTCGTCTTTTATCCGGACGGCGGCGTATCGGATATCCAGAAGCTGCAAATGGTCAGCCAGGAGGGGCAGAACGTCGGCGTGTGCGCCGTGCGGGGGAATTTTGACGACGCGCAGAGCGGCGTGAAGCGCATCTTCTCCGACCCCATTTTGCGCGAAGACCTGGCGGACAAGGGCTATTTCCTCTCGTCGGCAAACTCCATCAACTGGGGAAGAGTCCTTCCGCAGATCGTGTATTACATCTCGGCCTACTGCGATCTGCTGGAAAGCGGCAAAATCGCGCTCGGTGATAAAATCGACTTCTGCGTTCCGACGGGGAACTTCGGCAATATTCTGGCGGGCTACTACGCTAAGCACATGGGACTTCCGGTGGGGACGCTCGTGTGCGCGTCGAACGCGAATAACGTGCTGACCGATTTCCTGTCCACCGGCACGTATGACCGCAACCGCCCGTTCTATCAGACGGCGTCGCCCTCGATGGACATCCTCATCTCCTCGAACCTGGAGCGTCTGCTTGCGCTCATGGAGGGCGCGGGAGAGAGCGTGTCCGGCTACATGAACGAGCTGGCCGCGCGCGGAAAATACACTGTCCGGCCGGAAACGGCGCAGAAAATCGCCGAAGAATTTGCCTGCGGCTTCTGCGACGACGAAGGCACGAAGCGGACGATCGCGAAGCTCTTCGAAGAACAGAAGTATCTTCTCGACACGCACACGGCGGTTGCGTGGAATGTCGCGGAAGGCTACCGGGCAAAGGCGGAACAAAACCGTCCGCTCGTCGTCGTATCCACGGCAAGCCCCTTCAAATTCTGCCAGAGCGTTCTCGAAGCGCTGGGCGAGACGGAATTTGCCGCCGGAACGGACATCATCGCGCAGCTGGCGAAGAAAACCGGAAAATCCGCGCCCGCGCCGCTTGCGGGTCTTGCCGGAAAGGCCGTCCGCTTTACGGAGGTAACGGGCAAGGACGAGATGGCGGAGGTCGTTGCGGAGTTTCTGCGCGCATGAGCCTGTACGCCATCGGTGATCTGCATCTGTGCCTCGGCGCGAACAAGCCTATGGACGTATTCGGCGGCCGCTGGGAGGGGTATATGGACAAGCTCCGCGAGGGACTTTCCGTGATAGAGCCCGAAGACACGACGGTTCTTCTGGGCGACCTCAGCTGGGCGCTCGGCATCGAGCAGGCGGCAAAGGACTTTGCCTTCATCCACGAGATCCCCGGCCGGAAGATCATCCTCAAGGGGAACCACGACTACTGGTGGACGACGGCGGCAAAGTTCTATAAATTCTGCGCCGCGCACGGCTGGGACGACATGTTCATCCTGAACAACAACTGCTGGTTTTATGAAGACATCGCGCTGTGCGGCACACGCGGCTGGTTTTATGAGCAGGAGCAGGAGGGCACGCACGACGAAAAAATCTTCCGGCGCGAGCTTGGCAGATTAGAGGCCAGCCTCAAGGCGGCAGGGGAGCACGAAAAGCTCTGCTTTCTGCACTATCCGCCGCGCTACCGGGGCTATGAGTGCCCGGAGATCCTGGAGCTGCTCGCGCGCTATGGCGTCAGGCAGTGCTTCTACGGCCATCTGCACGCGGAGTCGATGCGCCTTGCGATACAGGGGAGCTTCGACGGGTGCGAGTTCCGGCTGCTGTCGGCTGATTATGTAAACTTCAAGCCGCAAAAATTGCTGGATTGAAAAGAAAATATAAAAAACAGTAGAAATCTTGAGAAAACTCTGATAGAATAGAGCGGATTCAATAATTATTATGTGGTGAATGACGGTCAGGACCTGACCGCACCGTATAGGAGGAAAACCAACATGAATGTAAAGAGCGTAGAAAAAGAAAACGGCAAGGCCAAGGTTGTCGTCGAGATCGACAAGGCCGAATTTGAGCAGGCGCTGAACAAGGCGTATGCCAAGTGCAGAAAAGACATCATGCTGCCCGGCTTCCGCAAGGGCAAGGCTCCGCGGAAGATGGTCGAGAGCATGTATGGCGCGACCGTTTTCTATGAGGACGCCGTGAACGAAATTTTCCCGGACATCTACACGAAGGCTATCGTTGAGCAGGAGCTCAAGGCCGTCGGTTCCCCGTCCGTTTCCAACATGGACACCCCCGACGAGGGCGGCGTTGTCCTGACCATCGAGACCGAGCTCTACCCCGAGGTCACCCTCGGCCAGTACAAGGGCCTTGAGGTGCCCAAGCACGAGGTGAAGGTCGAAGAGAGCGAAGTTGACGCAGAGGTTGGCCGCATGGCAGAGCGCAACGCGCGCATCGAGACCGTCGACCGCGCCGCGCAGAATGGCGACACCGTTGTCATTGACTTCGAAGGCTTCGTGGACGGCAAGGCGTTCCAGGGCGGCAAGGCGGAGGACTACTCCCTTACGCTCGGCTCCGGCTCCTTCATCCCCGGCTTTGAAGACGCGTTGGTGGGCGCTGTCGCCGGTGAGGAGCGCGACGTGAACGTCACCTTCCCCGAGGATTACAACGCCAAGGAGCTGGCCGGCAAGCCCGCCGTCTTCAAGTGCAAGGTGCACGAGGTCAAGGAGTCCATCAAGCCCGAGCTCGACGACGAGTTCGCAAAGGATGTTTCCGAGTTCGATACACTGGACGCGCTGAAAGATGACATCCGCACCCGCTTTACGAAGTCCCGCGAGGAGCAGAACGAGCGCGCGTTTGAGGCTTCCGCCGTGCAGCTGGCCGGTGCGAACATGACCTGCAATATCCCCGCCTGCATGATCGACGAGCAGGTCGACCATCAGATCGAGCAGTTTGCCTATCAGCTGCAGTCCCAGGGCATGAAGATGGAAGACTACGTCAAGATGGTCGGCGGCGATCTTTCGAGCCTGCGCGCTTCCATGCGCCCGATGGCTGAGCAGACCGTCCGCTCCGACATCCTCCTGAGCGAAATTGCCCACGCCGAGAACCTCGAAGTGACCGACGAAGAGGTCGAAGAAGAGCTGAAGAAGCTCGCCGAGCAGTATCAGATGGAGCTGGACAAGGTCAAGGCTGCCGTCGATACCGCCGCTGTGAAGTCCGATCTCATGGGCCGCAAGGCTGCCAAGATCATCACCGACAGCGCTGTCGCCGTCGCTCCCACCGAGGAGAAGAAGGAAGACGACGCGACCTCCGAGAAGGAGTAATTCATTCCCAGAAGCATTCACACCGCCGCGCGGCAAGCTGCGCTTTCCGTGCGGCGGCTGAGAAGGAATAATTCCTGCCTCGGATGGTTAGAATGTTACATCCGAAGAAAGGAGCAATTCTTATG
>CAKUNY010000084.1 GCA_934668605.1 uncultured Oscillospiraceae bacterium
ACGAGCAGCAGAAAAAACACCGTCACCGCCAGCACGATGAACGACACGCTTCGCCAGAGCTGGTAGTTGATGCGCGAGACGAAGAGCATCACGCCGATGCCGAGCACGGCAAAAATGGCCTGCCGGGCAAAATAATACGTGGAGTTTCCCTCTTTGAAGTAGGCTCTTGCGTAGCTCGACGAGAAGACCATAATGACGCCGATGGTCACGAGCAGCACCACCAGCACCAGAAACGGAAGATCGAGCAGTCCCCGTTCGTCCATCATGACGCTGCCGTCCTTGTTTCTGCGGACGGGCAGGCGCTCTCCCTGTGTACTGATGATGGCGGGATTTGAGCCGTTTGCCATAGGAAGCTCCTTTCTGAATGATGCGGTATCCGGGGTTTATCGCGCGCGCACACCAATAAAGGCCAGAACGCACATGATAACCGTGATGCCGACAAAGACTGTAAAGATTTTTTCCTCGCTCCAGCCGCCCATTTCAAAATGGTGGTGGATCGGCGTCATGCGGAAAATCCGCTTGCCGTGGGTGAGCTTGAAATAGGTCACCTGCATGATAACGGAAACCGTCTCCATGATATAGATGATGCCGACCAGAATCAGCACCAGCGGCATATCGAGCGCGAACGCAAGGCCGCAGACCATGCCGCCGAGGAAGAGCGACCCCGTGTCGCCCATGAAGACCTTCGCCGGATGGAAGTTATAGACAAGGAAGCCCGCCAGACCGCCCGCCAGAGCAGCCGGAAGCAGCGCCAGCGTCGTCTTGCCCCACATCCAGGCCGTTACCGCGAAAAATACCATGACCGGCAGCGTCACGCCGGAGGCAAGGCCGTCAATGCCGTCCGTCAGATTGACCGCGTTCACGCAGCCGACGATAACGAACATCGCAAAAATCAGATAGACGATCCAGTTGATCTCGAAGCTCACGTTCCAGAACGGAATGTAGAGGTCGCAGGTCAAGTCTCCGTTCCAGCGCAGAAGCGCCAGATACGCGCCCGCCGCCGCCAGCTGAAGCGCGAGCTTCTGAATCGCGGTCAGGCCGAGATTCCGTTTATATTTGACCTTCACGAAGTCATCGAAAAAGCCGATCACGCCGAACACCAGCGCGAAGGCCAGCACGTAAAGGTGCGTGAGGTTCCCGGCCAGCATGCTCCGCCAGCCGCCCGCAATAGTGCAAAGCGCCGCCGCGGCGATGAAGATGAGGCCGCCCATCGTCGGCGTTCCAGCCTTGGAATTGTGCCAGCTGGGGCCGATTTCGCGGATGGACTGCCCGGCGTGCAGCGCGCGCAGGGCGGGAATGAGCAGTTTTCCAAAAACAACGGCAAGGACAAAGGCGCATGCCGCTACAATGAGTGCTTGCATGAGGTATTTCCTCCGATTTCTTTCTCTCTCGCGATTATTTTGCGCTGTCGGTATCGTCTAAGAACAGCTGCAAGGAGCGCTCCATTTTCATGCCGCGGCTTCCCTTGAACAAAATGACGTCTCCTTCGCCTGCCCGCATTTTTAAAACGCGCGCGAGGTCTTCATGCGTGTCAAAGTGCTCGGCGTGCTTGGGCGGCATGCCGCCTGTGATCGCGCCCGTCACCGTGCGCACCGAGTGTTCGCCGTAGGTCAGAAGCAGATCCGCCTTCTGCGCGGCAATGCGCCCGATGCGGTAGTGCTCCGCGCTCGACCGGTTGCCGAGCTCCAGCATATCTCCAAGCACTGCGATGCGCTTTCCGGTCGTTTTGATGCTGGCAAGCACGCCGAGCGCCGCTTCTGTTGACTCAGGGCCTGCGTTGTAGCAGTCCTCGATGATCGTCATGCCGTTTTTCTCGTAGATTTTCTGGCGCATGCCGGTATTCTGGAAGATGGAGAGTTCATTTTGAATCGTCTCCGGCTTGACCTCCATCAGAAGCCCGACCGTCGCCGCGGCCAGCGCGTTATAGACCATGTGCCTCCCTAAGGCCGGGACGAAGAGCTCAAACTCGTGTCCGAAGCCGCTCACATGAAAGCGCATGCCGTCTTCGAGCTCCTGAATGCCGCTGGCAACGACATCGCACGAGGGGTTATCGACGCCGTAGTAATACTTCTTGTGGTTTCCAAGGCCGCGCACGTTCCACAGAAGCGGCTCGTCGCCGTTTAAAATGCCGACGGTATTTTTGAGGCTCGCGCGCAGAATGTCGAGCTTCTCCTTCAAAATGCCCTCGCGGCTGCCGAGATACTCGATGTGCGTCGTGCCGATGTTTGTAATGACCGCGTAGTCCGGCTGGGCGATCGCACTGAGATACGAAATTTCGCCCGGGTGGTTCGTGCCGAGCTCGGCAACAAGCAGCTCCGTATCCTCGGGCGTGTCCAGAATGGTCATGGGAAGGCCAATGTCGTTGTTGTGGTTTCCCGCGCTCTTGAAGAGCTTAAAGTCTCTTGCCAGAACGCTTGCGATCATTTCCTTCGTCGTCGTCTTGCCGACGCTGCCGGTGATGCCGACGACCTTGAAAGAAAGCATCTCGCGGTAATGCCGCGCAATTTCGCCGTAGGCGCGCAGCGTGTTTTCTACCACGATGCACGGAAGCTCTCCGCTCTCCCGGCTCACAAGCGCCGCAACTGCGCCCTTCTCTTTGGCTGCGGGAATATAATCGTGTCCGTCGACCCGCTCGCCGCGCAGCGCCAGAAAGAGCTCTCCGGGCTGCACCTTGCGAGAATCGGACTGAATGCCGCATACCTTGATTGCTTCATGCTCCGGCGCGACGGTTCCGCCGCACCAGCTGGATAGCTGCTGTAACGTTAATTCCTTCATACGTTTCTCCCCAAATACGCGGCCACGACCTCCCGCTCGTCCAGATGGCGTTTTTCATGGCCAATTTCCTGATAGGTTTCGTGTCCCTTGCCGCAAAGAACGATTACATCGTCTTTTTCCGCGTGCGCCAGCGCCCATTCGATGGCCTGGACTCTGTTTTCGATCACCACATGCGGGTGCGGCCCTTCCTGCATCCCGGCGACGATCGCGTCGATGATGGCCATCGGGTCTTCCGTTCTGGGATTGTCCGAGGTGACGACGCTGAGGTCGGCAAGCTCGGCGCCAATTCTTCCCATGATTGGACGCTTGAAGGGGTCGCGGTCGCCGCCGCAGCCAAAGACGGCGATGACTCTTCCCTTGCAGAACCCGCGCACGGTTTTGAGTACATTCTCCAAGCTGTCCGGCGTGTGCGAGTAATCGATCAGCACCGTATAGGGCTTTCCGGGGGTCGGCACGACCTCCACGCGTCCTTTCACGCCCGAGGCCGTTTTGAGCGCCTGCGCGATATCGTCCAGCGAAACGCCGAGGCTCAAGCCTGCTCCGATGACGGCCAGCGCGTTATAGACCGTGAAGCCGCCGGGGATGGCGAGCTGAATGTCTGCCTGCGCGTTCTTCGTCTTCGCCGTAAACTCCACGCTTCCGGCGTGAAGCTTAATGTTCTCCGCGCGAAGCTCCGCGTCTGGGTCATTTTTCGCGTAGCGCAGCACATCGCAGGTCGCATGCTCCATGATCTTGGGCGCGTACGCGTCGTCGGTGTTCACAACGCCGTGACGGCAGCGCGAAAACAGCATGGCCTTCGCCTCGCAGTACGCGTCCATCGTCTTGTGGAAATCGAGGTGATCTTCGGTGAGGTTCGTAAAAATGCCGGTTTCAAATGTGATCTCGTCCGCCCGATGCAGAACCAGCGCGTGGGAAGATACCTCCATCACGCAGTGCGTGCATCCCGCGTCCACCATCTCGGAAAAGAGCTTTTGCAGCTCAAAGGATTCCGGCGTGGTGCGCTCGGTGTGGATGACAGTATCGCCGATCATGTTCTGGATCGTGCCGATCAGGCCAACCTTCGCGCCCAGCGTCTTTTCCAGAACCGTTTTGAGAAGGTACGTGATCGTCGTTTTGCCGTTCGTGCCGGTCACGCCGAGCATTGTCATTTTATCCGCCGGGTGGCCGAACCAGTTCGCGCCCAGCTGCGCAAGCGCTTTTCTGCAATCGGCGACCTGTACATACTGCGCCTTCTGCTCGGGCTCGCGCTCGCAGATGATCACGCCCGCGCCGCGCTCAAGCGCCTTGGGGATGAACCGATAGCCGTCGGAGGCAAAGCCGGGGATGGCGACGAACGCTTCTCCGGGTTTCGTTTCCCGCGAGTCATAGCTGACGCCCGTCACCTCCAGCTCCGGGTCATAGCAGCCCTCTTTGATCTCAATTCCGCTTAGAAGTTCCGCAAGCTTCATGCGCCGTGCTCCTTTCGTTTTCATGTTTTTTCGGGAAGCTGCCGATGGGATCAGCGCTTTCCCGGAAGCCTTTAGTCGGAGGCTCCGCCGGTAGTAAATTCTACCGTAATTGTAGTCCCTCTGTCAACCATTGTTCCGGGGGCAATGTCCTGATAGGCGACCGTGACATATTCGTCGCGGTGATCGGTGCCCTTGGCCTGAATGTAAAGTCCGGCGTTCGTCGCCAGATAGTCCACGTCTGCAATGCCGTAGCCCACGAAATCGGGAACCTCGACCTGCTCGGTCGTCTTGACGGCGTTGCCGAAGTAGAGGATGATCTCGGAATTGCCGGGAACCTCCGCGCCCGGGCTCGGGAGCTGATCGGTAACCGTGCCGCCCTGACCGACGGTGCGGTAGGTGATGGACTTATCGGAAAGCGCCTTCGCGGCCTCTTCCTCCGTCATGCCGATCACATCGGGAAGCGTAATATTGACGCCCCGGATATCGTCGGAGGAATAATCGGGCTCCACGCCGAGATACGGCAGGATATCGAGAAACACATCGCGCACCGTAGGAGCCGCCATGAGGCCGCCCGAAATATACTGGTTGTGCGGGGTGTAGCTCGTGCCCGCCACGTAGTTCGGCGTATCGAGCGCAACGAGCACGACGTATTTGGGGTCGTCGATCGGCGCGACGCCGATGAACGAGACGATCTTGTCTTCGACCGGATTGCCGTTTTCATCGAGCACGTCGATCTTTTCGGATGTACCGGTCTTGCCGCCCACGCGGTAGCCCGGGGTCTTGGCAGAGCCTGCCGTGCCGTCGGTGACGACGTACTCCATCATCTTGCGCATAGTCTTGGACGTTTCCTCGCTGATGACCTGCCGCAGAACGGTTCTCTCATTGGTCTTCACGACGTTTCCGTCGCTGTCCAACACCTGGCTGACCACGTACGGCTTTAAGAGATATCCGCCGTTGACGATCGCCGCGATCGCGCGCACCTGCTCCATCGGCGTCACACGGAAGGTCTGACCGAAGGAAGCGGAGATAAGGTTTGCGACGGAAAAATCGTTTTCGTCCCAGAACAGACCCGACGCCTCGCCCGGAAGATCAACGCCGGTCTTTTCCAGAAAGCCGAAGGCCTTGAAGTATTCCACAAACGTTTTTCGTGTCATATTGACGCCGATGTGGCCGAAGGCGATGTTGCACGAGTGCCCCAGCGCTTCCATCGTCGTCTGCATGCCGTGGCCAGCCGCCTTCCAGCAGCTGACCTCCTGCTCGCGGTCGTTGAATGTCTCGTGGCCGCCGCAGTAGAACGAGCTGTTTTCCGTGACCGCGCCGCAGTCCAGAGCCGCCGCCAGCGTCACGAGCTTGAAGGTCGAGCCCGGCTCATAGCCGTCGGAGACGCAGCGGTTTCGCCACTGCCGCAGGCGCTCGGCCGCAACCGCCTGATTGTAGGCGCTCATGGCCTCTTTATAGGCCTCCGAATCCTGGTCGAGCAGCAGCGCGTCCTGATACTGGTCTTCCAACTGCTCGGCCAGCTCCTGATCGTAGATCTCCTGATAGTTGTTGGGGTCGTAGCTTCCCAGATTCGCCATCGCGAGGATCTGCCCGGAGTTGACGTCCATGACGATGCCGAACGCGCCGTTTAAGATATCGTATTTTTCGATCGCCGTCTCGAGGTTCTTCTCCAGATAATGCTGCACGGTCTGATCGATCGTCGTGACCAGACTGTCTCCGTCGGAGGCGTCGTAATATTTTTCATATGTATAGAGCATCTCCGAGCCGTAGTTGCCCTTTGTCGTGACGACCTTGCCGGCCGTGCCCTGCAAATACGAGTCGTAGTACGCCTCCAGACCCTCGGAGCCGACATTGTCCGTCGACACGAAGCCCATCACCTGCGCCGCCAAAGACGAATAGGGATAGTAGCGCTGCGCGTCGGTCTCTAAATACACGCCCCTGATGTCGTTCTCCGAGACGAAGCTGCGCACCTCGTCGGCCAGCTCCTCCGGGATTTTCCGGCGAATGACCTTGTAGCGGAAGGCCTTGTCTGAGGCCTGCTTGTAGATAAAATCGGTGCTCACGTCCAGAATCTCAGAAAGACCGCGCGCGATGTGATCTAACAGATTGCTGTTTTCCGGCTTTGCCATCTCCTGCGCGATCTCGTTGGGGTCAATGAAGACCGTCTCGACCGTCTTCGACGAGGCGAACACATTCATGTTCCGGTCGAAGATCTGCCCGCGCGAGGCAGACAGGCTCGTATAGCGCGTCTGGTTGTCGATCGCCTGCGCCTCATAATAGTCGTGATCGCGTATCATGAGGTTGTAGAGCGTCACAATAAGCGGTATGAATACCACCACGCCGAACAGCACCATCAGAACCAGCGTGCGTCTGAGAATCGTCCGGTTGGCACGCTGCGACTGCTCGGCGCGCGAGAGCTTCGGCTCAGGCTTTTTTTGTCTCAAGGGAATGATTTTGCGTGCCATGCTCCTGCCTTTCTGCCAGATTATACCAATCGTACGGATGGCGCCGACTGTGAAAACAGGGACGGTTTACAACAATCTGAAACCGCCCCTGCAAAGCTTTGTAGTTGTGTTCCGGGGCTCTGTCCTACTTTATGCCGCCGCCGGATGCAGATATGCAATCAAGTCAGAAATACTCTGCTCGACCGCGCCGATGATTTCGCTGAGAATGCTGCTCTTCTCTGTTTTATAGATCTCTGCCTGATCGGTACCGGCGAGATTCACGTAGACGATCTGCTCCTGCGAGGGCTTTTTGAGGCCGAGCGTCTCGGCCTGCTCCTCAATGCCGGCCAGATCGATCTTTCCTTCGTATTTGCTTTGCAAAAGCAGCTGCTCTTCGCGCAGACTCTGAAGCTGGGTTTCGAGCCTGCTGACCCGGCTGCTTGCCTCAAAGAGCTGCACGTAGCCGAAGATCACAAGGATCATCATGCACGCCGAGATAGCCGCGCCGAGGAGCGTAAAGGGCGCAACGGCAGTTCTTGCCCGGACGCGCTGACGCTTCTGAGGAAGCTGGCGCTCCTGGGGAAGCTCGTGCCGCTCGGGCTCGCGAACTGGCTGCCGGAGGGTCGTTTCTGCGGAGTACACGTCATAAGCTGCCGCGCCGTTTGTGCTGTAATAGGGGTTGCGTTCCGCAGCCATGTGTGTCTCCTTTCTCAAGGCTTATCCCGCCTGGGGGTCAAAGCTTGACCGCTACGCGCAGCTTCGCGCTTCTGGCGCGGGGGTTTTCCCGCACCTCTTCCATCGTAGCGATGATTGGTTTTTTGGTTAAGACCTGAATCTTGGGCGTTCTGCCGCAGACGCACACCGGAAAGCTCGGCGGGCACGTACAGCCCTTGGCTGCCTCCGCCATCGCGTTTTTGACGATGCGGTCTTCCAGCGAGTGGAACGTAATAACGGCAAGACGGCCTCCGGGATTCAGGTGGTCAATGGACGCGCGCATCATGCGGCTGACCGCGCCGAGCTCGTCGTTGACGGCGATGCGGATGGCCTGAAAGCTCCGCTTGGCGGGGTGCTGCTTTTCCCGGAGCGCCCGCTCGGGCATGGCGGATTTGATGATGTCCACCAGCTCCAGCGTCGTCTCGATCGGCCGGTCGGAGCGCACGCGCTCAATGGCCGCCGCGATCTGGGGCGCGTACCGCTCCTCGCCGTATTCATAGAGGATCCGCCGGAGCTCGTCCTTGGGATAATTGTTGACGATCTCATAGGCCGTCAGGCTGCTGCCTCTGTCCATGCGCATATCCAGGGGCGCGTCCGTCATGTAGGAAAAGCCGCGCGCGCCGTCGTCCAGCTGCGGGGAGGAAACGCCGAGGTCAAAAAGCATCCCGTCGATCTTATCGAGATTCAGTGAGTCCAGAATCAGCGCGATATTCTCAAAGTTATCATGCACCAGCGTCACCTTGCGCGCGTGACGGCTGAGCCGCTTTTTTGCCGCCTCGAGCGCGACCTCGTCGCGGTCTACGCCAATGAGACGGCCGTTCGTCAGACGGCGGCAGATTTCCAGCGAGTGCCCGCCGCCGCCGAGCGTCCCGTCGAGATAGATCCCGTTCGGGCGGATGTTGAGCGCATCGATGCACTCCCAAAGCAAAACCGATTTATGCGAAAACTCCATCAGAAGCCCAATTCCTCCATCACCTGCGCCAGATTCTCCGGCGTGAGCGTCTCCTGCTCCAGCTTGTCATAGGCCTCGCTGTCCCAGATCTCCGCGTGTCCGCCCTGCCCGATGAACGTAACCTCCTGCCGGAGTCCGGCATACTGGCGAAGCTCGGTCGGGATGAGGAAGCGTCCCTGCTTGTCGGGCTCGCACTTGGCGGCGTTGGCGAAGAGAAAGCGCATCTTGCGCGCCTGCGAGATGGGAAGCGCGTTATATTTATCCAGGATCG
>CAKUNY010000085.1 GCA_934668605.1 uncultured Oscillospiraceae bacterium
ACCCGTTCAATATCCTGCTGCATGTCAAATTTGTTAATCATTGCGTATCCTCTTTCTGTATATACTCTTTTTCATGCGCAAAATGAATCAGAATGGCAGCCGAACCCGGCTGCGCGCCGTGCTCGCTCGACACGGCAAAGGGATAGACCAGAAGCACCTTCGCGCCGTCCGTCACGACGGGAACCAGCTCCCGCTGAGAGGCGGGAATTTTCCGGTCGATGAAGAGCTTCTTAAGCGTCCTTCGTCCGCCGGGGAGGCGAATCTCGTCGCCGGGCTTTCTCGGACGGATGAGAAGATTTTCTGGTGCTTCTATCGTATCATATTTGAAAGCAAATGTGCAGGGGCTTTGCATCGATTTTTCGAAATTTTTTACGAACCGGCACGAAACGCGCAGCGAAAGCTCCGGAAGCTCCGTTTCACCGCCCGGAGAAAGCGGCTTCGGTGAAAAGGCTACTGGCTTCTCGCGCAAGTCCAGCGTCAGCACATCGTAGCTCCGAAGAAGGTGCTTTCCGCCCGGGAGCGCAATGGACTGCGAACCATTGTTTCCGGATACGAGCTGCATCAAGGCCTCTACATGCGCGCGGGACGGCTTCGAAATCGAAAGCTCCGTCAGAAGCCGCCGCATTGCCCGCGCGAAAAGCGCCTCCGGCGCGTCCTGCAAAACACGGCACGACCAGGCGCCATCCGGCAGCAGCGCCCGATGCAGGAGGGAAGCGGCCTCACTGTCTAAATATGCGTCCTCCGCGCGCAAGATTTCTCCCATATGGAAAACGCTCTCCGACAGTTTCGGGTTTTCGCGCGCAAGCAGCGGCACAACCTCATGCCGCAGGCGGTTCCGAAGGGGAAGGGAGGATGCGTTCGAGGAATCCTCCACGTGGGAAAGCGCGTGCTTTTTTAAGTAAGCTTCGACCTCCGCGCGCGAGACGCAGAGCAGAGGCCTGACGATCCTGCCGCGCCTGGGCGGAATGCCGCAAAGCCCGCGCAGCGCCGTGCCGCGCACGAGATTTAAAAGAACCGTCTCTAAATTGTCGTCCTGCGTGTGCGCCGTGGCCACAAGCCCTCCGAGGCTCTCAAAGAACCGATACCGAAGGACTCTCGCCGCTTCCTCCACGCTCTCTCCTGTCTGATCGCAGCGCGGCAGAACATCCGCGCGCGCGACGGTGAGCGGCACGCCGAGGCTTTCACAGAAGCTTCGCACAAACGCTTCATCGCGGTCGGATTCTTTCCCTCGCAGCTGGTGATTCAGGTGCGCAGCTTCGATCGTGATTTGCAGCTCCTTCTGAAGCGACACCATCGCGTGAAGCAGGCACACCGAGTCTTTTCCGCCCGAGACGGCGCAGACGAGCGCAGCGCCCGGGCTGATCAGCTCGTTTTCCCGGATGAAGCGGAGCAGCTTATCCCTCATGCTTCCACTCCAGATCGGAGAACGTCGTGTACTGCGGCATCCACTGCGTCTTGACCGTTCCAGTCTCGCCGTGACGGTTCTTGGCGATGATGATTTCCGCGATGTTCTTTTCTTCGGTGTTGGGATTATAGTAGTCGTCGCGGTAGATGAACATGACCGAGTCCGCGTCCTGCTCGATAGCGCCGGATTCGCGAAGATCGGACAGCATCGGCCGTTTATCGGTTCGAGACTCGTTCGCACGCGACAGCTGGCTCAGACACACGACCGGAACGTTCAGCTCCTTGGCCATGATTTTGAGCGCTCTTGAAATTTCACTCACGACCGTCACGCGGTTTTCTCCCGATTTTCCGGGTGCGGCGGAGGTCATCAACTGCAAATAGTCGATGAGCACAAGGCCGAGGTTCTCGAGCCGCCTGCATTTGGCGTTCATTTCGGCAACCGTGATGGCCGGGTTGTCGTCGACCCGGATATCCGTCTGGCTGAGGGCAGAGGACGCGATGGAGAGCTTGTTCCAGTCCTCCTCCGTGAGTTTTCCCGTGACGAGCTTTTGGTTATCGACGAAGCTTTCGTTTGACAAAAGGCGCATCGCCAGCTGCTCGCGGGACATTTCGAGCGAGAAAAACGCGACAGTCTTATTGGTACTCTTTGCGACGGAAAGCGCAACGTTCAGCGCCATCGACGTTTTGCCCATGCCGGGCCGGGCCGCGATGAGCAGAAGGTCTGAATTATTGAGGCCGTTGATCTTTTTGTCGAGATCGTGAAGCCCGGTAGAAAGGCCCGGAATGTCGTTTCCGGATTCGGCCAGCTCTTCGAGGCGGTCGTAGACGTTGATGAGAACTTTACCGATGTGCTGGAGGCTGTCGCCGGAGTTTTCCTTGCGGAGGCTGTAGACCTTTTTTTCGGCGGCCTCGAGCATCTCCTGCGCCGTGCCGACGCCCTCCTGCACCATCGTTGTGATCTCATCCGCCGCCGCAGCAAGGTTCCGCATGAGCGCCTTGTCGTGGACGATGGCGCAGTACTGCTTGACGTTGGCGGCGGTTGGCGTGATTTGCAGGAGCTGGGAAATGTAATCGTAGGAATGCGCCTCGTCATACACGCCGCGCTCTTTCATCTTGTCGAGCACGGTGACGGGGTCGATGTGCTGCGAGAAGTTGAACATCGTATAGATCGTCTCGAAGATCTCACGGTTCTGCTGCAAATAGAACTCGTCCGGCTGCAAGAATGAAATGACGTCCGGCACGCACCGCTCGTCAATGAGCATGGAGCCGAGCACGGACTGCTCCGCCTCCAGCGACTGCGGCACCTGACGGGTCAGAAGCTCTTCCAAAGGCATCGATGTTCACCTCCTCGTTGAATTTACATAAGAACTAATAATTTTGTTATAGTAAACTTATGCGGCTTATAATTCTTTGACTTCGACCTTGAGGTCGGCGGTGATTTCGTAGCCGAGCTTGCACTTGGCGGTGTAGACGCCGGTGGTCTTGATGGGGTCGATGACGACCTTGCGCTTATCGAGCGCGATGCCCTCCTGCTTTTCGAGCGCTTCCGCGATTTCCGCGTTCGTGACCGAGCCGAAGAGCTTCCCGGCGCCGCCGCCCTTGGCCATGACGACAACGGTCATGTCCTTCATCTTCTTGGAGATTTCTAGAGCCTCGGCGCGCTCTTTGGCCTGCCGCTCCTGGGTGGCCTTGTCGTTCATGCGCATGGTGTTGATGTTGTCGGCGTTCGCCTCCTGCGCAAGCTTCTTGGGAAGCAGGAAGTTTCTGGCGTAGCCGTCGGATACCTCGATCATCTGGCCGCGCTTGCCTTTGCCGCGGACGTCCTGCGTTAAAATAACTTTCATAGCGATAAGCTCCTTTCAGCTGTTAATATCAAAAATATCAGAAGTTACGATTCATAGAACTGGTCGATGGAAGCAACAAGTTCCGTGAGCACCTCGCGCACAGACTTGTTCTTAATTTGTGCGCCTGCCGTGGCCGCGTTTCCGCCGCCGCCCAGCTTTTCAAGCACGACCTGCACGTTGCACGAGCCGATCGAGCGCGCGGAGAGGAAGACCACGTCCCCGTCCGGATAGAGAACGAAGGAGGTCATAATGCCGGAAATGTTCAGAAGCTCGTCGGCTGCCTGTGCGGCGATGGTCCTCGGCACCGTATGGTCAACGGCCGCAATCGCAATTTCGTTGCGGTACAGCCGTGCCGACTGGATAATATGGTAGCGCACGATGGTCGCGTCCAGATCGTTCTGGAACAGCTTCATCACATCGACGGTATCCGCGCCTGCCCGGCGCAAGAATGCCGCGGCCTCAAAGGTGCGCGAGCCTGTGCGCACGGAGAACTTCTTCGTATCGAGCACGATACCGGCAAGAAGAGACTGCGCCTCAATCGGGCGGATGTCCCGCTGGTCGACGGCGTACTGCAAAAGCTCTGTCACAAGTTCGGAGGCAGACGACGCGAACGGCTCATGGAGGTTCAGAACGACCTGCTCAATGTAATCTGCCGCTCTTCTGTGGTGGTCAATGACGGCCACGCGGGGAATGGACTCCAGCAGCGCGCGCGACTCGACCTGATCGGGCCGGTTCGTATCGACGACAATGAGAAGACTCTTCGGGTCTGCCGCCACGAGCGCGTCTTCGCCAGAAATGAATGCACCGGAAAAATCGGACGAAGCCTTGAGCTCGGCAAGCAGGCTCCCAGAGGCGTTCTTTTCCAAGTCCATGACGATCTGCGCCGTTTTTCCGCGTTTGCGGCACAGGCAGCTGATACCGACCGCCGCGCCCAATGCATCTAAGTCCGCCATCTTGTGGCCCATGACGAAGACCTTGCTCGACTGGGCGATGAGCTCGGAGAGGGAACCGGCCACCACGCGGGACTTGACCCTCGTGCGACGCTCGGTCTCCTTGGTCCTGCCGCCGTAGAAGGCAAAATTGTACCGGTCCTTGATGACGGCCTGATCGCCGCCGCGCGAGAGCGCCATCTCGATAGAGAGATTCGCGAACGAATAGTTTTCCTCAAACGAGCTTCCGTCCTTGCCGATGCCAAGCGAGATCGTCGCGTTTACGCCTGCCGGGTTCACGACGGCGCGAATTGCGTCTAAGATCGAGAACTTGCCCTCCTGAAGCCGGGAGAGGTCCTTGCTTTCAAAGAGCAGAAGATACCGGTTGCGCTCCATCTTGCGGCACAGCGCGTGAAGCCCTGTGACCCAGCCGGAGACAGCCTCGTTGATCTGTGCATCGAGCTTCGAAATGGTTGAGTCCGGCAGGTTGCTCATGAGTTCGTCGTAGTTATCAATGAGGATGACCGCCGTGATGGGGCGCGTGCGCAGAAACTCGTCGCGCACATTGAACATCTCCGTCATGTCAACAAAGAAGATGGTCGCAAGACGTACGGTCGTCTCGTCGTCCTCCGAACGGACATAGTTTCCGTAGATGCGGTATCGGCGCGCGCCAATCAGCTGGTCTCCGGGAAGCTCGCTGCGCCCTTCGCGCAGCCACCCGGTCGTAAAGCCGGGGACAACAGCGTCCAGCGTCTGGTACTGCGTGCTGTCGGAAAGACCTGTGATGGCGTAAAAGCCGTCGTTGCCCCAGATGATCTCACCCTCCGGCAGGCGGATGACGGCCATCGGAAACGGAGAGCCCGCGTGGACGGAGATCCCTTCTGCGTCAGTTGCGCTCTGCACGTAGCGCATGAGCGCGTTTCTGCGCCGGACGGAGAGAAGACGGCTGACCACCATCACGATGACGGTCACAACCAGCTCGCCCACCGCGAGATAATACTGGTCAAAAAGCGCCGCGGCCGCCGCAAAGGCCAGCATGATCAGGCAGTACCAGAATACGCCGGGCTGTAGAAGCTTTGCAACATGCTTGTTCATACGGGTGCACGCCTCCTCTGATCAGGTCTTTCAGAATAATCATATTCATTATAGCAAATCTTTCTCGTCTTTACAAGCTGTGTTTGCGGCTTCCTATAGCCCAAAATGCAGAGGTTCCGCGGAGCGGTTCGTTTGGCCGGAAAGGGGCTTTTTACGGAATCGACAAAAAATAACGAAAAATTTTGTATACTTTTTGAAGATGCTGTGCTATACTACCATGTAGCATGAAAAGTGTGCCCATTTTTTTGAGTAGCCTCAAAGCGGCACAGACGGATTGCATTTGAGGATGCAGACAGCCACTCGCGCTGCTTGCGGTTTGCCCGGGGCGATGGGGCGGCCGGAGCGGTACAAGAAGCACAGCCTTCGCAGACAGCCATGGAGAAATCCGACGAGACGGGGTCGGAGAGGCCGAAGCTGTCCGCTGGAATTTGTGCGTCCTTTTGGCCTCTGCGTCAGAAAGCCCGCTTGCGCGGGACGGCACAGGAACTGCCTGCGCCGGCGTTTTTGCGCGATATTTGCGCGCGTTACACAAGAAGCCGGAAATCGGACCGGCAGAACCATGAATTTTTGAAAAGAGGTATATACAATTTGGCAGAAAAATTAAAGATCATTCCCCTTGGGGGACTCAATGAGATCGGCAAAAATATGACCGTTCTCGAATACGGCAAGGACATCATCATCATCGACTGCGGCCTCGGATTCCCCGAGGACGACATGTACGGCATCGACCTTGTCATCGCGGACATGACGTATCTGGTCAAGAATCAGGAAAAGATCCGCGGCATGTTTTTGACACACGGCCACGAGGACCACATCGGCGGCATTCCCTATGCCATGCAGCAGTTCAACTGCCCGATCCACGGCACGCGTCTTACAGCGGGGCTTGTGAAGCTCAAGCTGGAGGAGCATCATCTCGAGCGCAAGGTCAAGCTCTTTACGCACGAGGCGGGCGAGGTCGTGAAGGCCGGGTGCTTCCAGGTTGAGTTCATTCATGTGAACCACTCGATCGCGGACGCGGTGGCCTTCGCGGTCAAAACGCCGGTCGGCACGCTCGTCTTCTCGGGCGACTTTAAAATCGACGCAATGGCGGAAGACGGCATGATCGATCTTGCGCGCTTGGGCCAGCTCGGAAACGAGGGCGTGCTTGCCTTCCTGTGCGACTCCACAAACGTCGAGCGCCCGGGCTTTACGCCCTCGGAGCGCAGCGTCACCGACAGCTTCGACCGCCAGTTCTCCGGCTGCCGCCAGAGAATCATCGTTACCACGTTCGCGTCCAATGCCTTCCGGCTGCAGAGCCTTCTCAACGTCGCGCACAAGCACGGGCGCAAGGTTGCCGTCACCGGACGCAGCATGGAAAACATCCTGAAGGTCTCGACGGATCTCGGATATCTCAAAATCCCCAACAACACGCTCGTCGACATCAACGCCATCAAGTCACTGCCAAAGGACAAGATTGTCATTGTCTCGACCGGCTCGCAGGGCGAAAACATGTCTGCGCTTTACCGCATGGCGTTCTCCGGGCACCGGCAGGTGGAAATTCAGGCGGGCGACCGCGTGATCATCTCCGCCTCCGCCATTCCAGGCAATGAAAAGTCCATCAGCAAGATCATCAACGAGCTCTACCGCAAGGGGGCGGAGGTCATCTACGACAAGCTCGAGGGTCTGCACGTCTCCGGTCACGCCTGCCAGGAGGAGCTGAAGATCATGCACGCGCTGCTGCATCCGCGCTTTTTCATTCCGCTCCACGGCGAGCAGCGCCATCTGCAGGCGCATGCGCGGCTTGCGCAGTCGCTCGGCATGGACGCAAAGAATATCTTCATCTCGGACATCGGCAAGGTGCTCGAGCTGACGAAGGCGACCTGCAAATGGGGCGGCACGGTTCCCGCCGGTAAGATTCTCGTTGACGGTACGGGCGTGGGCGACGTCGGGAGTGTTGTTCTGCGCGACCGCAAGCATCTGGCGCAGGACGGCATGCTGGTCGTGGTTGTGAACCTCTCGAGTGAAGACGGCAGCGTCATCACAGGTCCCGATATCATCACGCGCGGCTTTGTCTACGTCAAAGAATCAGAAAATCTCATGGAAGAGCTGCGCGTCATTGCAGCGCACGCCATTGACCGCTGCCTTGCCGGCGGCACACGCGACTGGAGCGCGCTGAAGGCGAACATCAAGAGTGACCTCTCCGGCTATCTTTTCAAGACCACCAAGCGTAATCCGATGATCCTTCCCGTGATCATGGAAATCTGACCGCTGTACACACAAAACACACCGAAATCGGAATGCCCCGCGAAAATCGGGGCATCCTGATTTTGTGCGCCTGAAAAAAGCAGAAAAAGAGAGCAGAAATTTTCGAAAACCGCTTGTCAAAAAAGCGGTTTGTGGTATATAATGAATTGGTTGCGCGAAAAGTGTTTGTTTCGCGCGGGATACCGCATTGAATGAGGATGAGCATAGATGGCAAATGCAAAGAATACGAAGGTTCCGGCAGAAGACGCCATGGCAGCCGTCAGCGCGCTGATTGCAAAGGCAAAGCGCGAGGGCAGCATTCAGGCGACGGAGCTGACCGCACAGCTTGAGAAGCTGGATCTTCCGGTAGAAAAGATTGAACATATTTACGACACGTTCGACGCGATGGGCATCCAGATCGTGAGCCCCGAGCTTGAAATCGACCTCGACGACACGGGAGACGGCCTCGGCATGGGAGACGGCGACATCCCGATGGGAGACGAGGAAGAAGAGCTCATCGACCCTGTCGAGCTGGCGGCGGAGTATAACCTTGACGACCCGGTTCGCATGTACCTCAAGGAGATCGGACAGGTGCGCTTACTCACGGCAGACGAGGAAATGGAGCTTGCCAAGCGCGTGTGCGAGGGCGATAAGGCGGCAAAGGACAAGCTGACGGAGGCGAACCTTCGTCTGGTGGTGTCGATCGCGAAAAAATACTCCGGACGCGGGCTTCATATTCTCGATCTCATTCAGGAGGGCAACACGGGTCTGATCCGTGCGGTCGACAAGTTCGACTATACAAAGGGAAACAAATTCTCTACATA
>CAKUNY010000086.1 GCA_934668605.1 uncultured Oscillospiraceae bacterium
GCACGCACGGTCAATGACGTGATCATGCCGAGCCTTGCGTCGAGCCCCACCCGCGCCGCCCATCTTCTGTTCCTGTCTGTTCTGGGCTATAGCCTCATCATCGGCGCGGTTCTCTACATCATCACCTGGTTCATGCTCCGCAAGCGCTTGAATCTGCAATAAAAGAAATCCGTCAGGGGTCACCTGGCGGATTTCTTTATGGTTTTTCTAAGATCTTCCGAAAAGGCTCGTAGGGGTCGATGCCCACATCGACCCAAGGGCAGTCACGAATTCGCCACAGATTTCCATCAAAACGGTGCGTTCTGCCGGGGCGATGTGGGCATCGCCCCCTACGCGTTTGTTTGAAATTTTGCGCGTTATGCGTCGGGCACGGCGGCGAGGGCAGCCTTTAAGCTCGGGAGCTTTTCCTCTGACAGCTCGGTAAGCGGAAGCCTTGGCCGTCCGACCGGGAAGCCCTCCAGCTCGAGCGCTTTTTTGACCGGAATGGGGTTGACCTCGCAGAAGAGCGCGCCGATGAGCCGAATCAGCTCCCGCTGTAAGCGCCCAGCCGTCCGGAAATCGTTTTTCTGGCACGCGCGGAGCATCGCGAGCGTCTTTTTGGGGCGGACGTTGGAAAGAACGGAAATGAGCCCCTTCGCGCCCAGCGCCATCGCCGTGACGGCCTCGTCGTCGTTTCCAGACCAGACGAAAAAGTCGTCGCCGCAGCTGTCAATGATCTTCGCGATTTTTGCCGGGCTCCCGCCCGCTTCCTTGACGCCCTGAATGTTCGGGTGCTTAGAGAGCGCCTGACAGGTTTCCAGCTTTAAATCCAGCCCCGTCCGGCTGGGGACATTGTAGCAAATGACAGGGCAGGCGATCGCGTCCGCGATGGCCGTATAATGGGCGATGAGCCCAGCTTGCGTGCATTTATTGTAGTAGGGCGTGACAATGAGGACGGCGCTGACCCCCATAGACGACGCGGCACGGCTCAGGTCGATTGCGTGAGCCGTGTCGTTCGAGCCGGTTCCCGCGATAATCTTGCAGCGTCCGGCGGTATATTGCATAGCGTGGGCGATGAGCGTGAGCTGCTCCTGGGAAGACAGCGTCGCGCTCTCGCCGGTGGTGCCGCAGACGACGATCGCGTCGACGTTTGCGGCCAATTGCGCGTCTAAGAGTTTTTCAAACGTTGGGATGTCGATGGTACCGTTTCTGAAGGGCGTCACGATCGCCGTGGCCAGACCTTCAAAGACGGGCTGCTTCATGCAACCACTCCCTCTATGAAAAGATTACTTGGATTCAATGTATCCTTCTGCGCAGAGAAGCTCGGCAAGCAGAACAGCGCCGCCAGCGGCTCCGCGCAGGGTATTGTGAGACAGGCAGACAAACTTGTAGTCGTACTGCGTATCCTCGCGCAGACGGCCGATGGAGACGGCCATGCCGCCCTCCAGGTTGCGGTCGAGCTTCGTCTGCGGGCGGTCGGCCTCTTCAAAGTAATGCAAAAACTGCTTGGGAGCCGACGGAAGGTTTAACTCCTGCGCTCTTCCGGAGAACGCTGCCCAATCGGCCTTGATCTGCTCGATGGACGGCTTTTCGCCCTTGAAGGAGACAAAGCATGCCGCCATGTGGCCATCCGAGCACGGAACGCGCAGGCACTGCGCCGTGATAGACGGGGAGGAGGCGTTTTCAATATGGTCGCCCGCAATTTTGCCCCAGAGCTTGAGCGGCTCCTGCTCAGACTTTTCTTCCTCGCCGCCGATGTACGGAATGACGTTGTCGATCATCTCCGGCCAGGTTTCAAAGGTTTTGCCCGCGCCGGAAATGGCCTGATACGTGCAGACGAGCGCCTTGTCAACGCCGTATTTCATCAGTGGATGCAGCGCCGGGACATAGCTTTGCAGCGAGCAGTTGGACTTGACGGCGATGAAGCCGCGCTTGGTGCCGAGGCGCTTGCGCTGCGCGTCGATGATCTGGATGTGATCCGCGTTGATCTCCGGTACGACCATCGGAACGTCCGGTGTCCAGCGGTGGGCAGAGTTGTTGGAGACGACCGGGCACTCCAATTTTGCGTACTTTTCCTCCAGCACCTTGATTTCGTCCTTTTTCATGTTGACCGCGCAGAAGACAAAATCGACCATCGACGCGATCTTTTCCGCGTCCGCCTCCGCGTCCATGACGATAAGATTGCCTTCCGATTCCGGAATGTCCTCCTGCATGAACCACTTGCCCGCGACCGCGTCCTTGTAGTCCTTGCCTGCGCTGTGCGCGCTTGCCGCGAGAACGACCGGCTCAAACCACGGATGCTTTGCCGTCAGCAGAACAAACCGCTGACCGACCATGCCCGTTGCGCCAATGATACCGACTTTATACTTCTTCATACGTTTTCGCTCCATTTCTATCAGAGTTTGGGGTTGATTGTACCCGCGCGATATACTATAATATTCTCCGGCACATGGAAATCTGTGCGCCAATGTGTTCACAGCTGAAAGACGTATGTCCATGCCTTAGAACACGTTCATCATAGCATATGCAGCTTTGGCTGTCAATGTGAAAGCTGTACAGTTTCTGAAGAATTGCGAGGGGACTTTTGTTGAAAACCCATGATTTTTACTATGATCTGCCCGAAGAGCTCATTGCCCAGACCCCGTTGGAGCGAAGAGACGGTTCCAGACTGATGGTGCTGAACAAGGACACGGGCGAAATCGAGCACCGGCATTTTTACGATCTGCCGGAGTATCTGGAGCCGGGAGACACGCTGGTATTGAACGATTCGCGTGTGCTTCCCGCGCGGCTTCTCGGCCACCGCGTGCCGACGATGGGCGCGGTCGAGGTGCTGCTGCTGCGCGACAAGGGAGACGGCGTGTGGGAATGTCTCACAAAGCCGGGACGCAAGACGCACACCGGAACGGAGCTGTCGTTCGGTGACGGCGAGCTGACGGCGACGGTCGTGGGCGAGGTGGACGACGGCAATAAGCTCGTGCAGTTCCACTACAAGGGCATTTTCCTCGAGGTTCTCGAGCGCCTCGGCCAGATGCCGCTGCCGCCGTATATTCACGAGCAGCTGCAAGACCCGGAGCGCTATCAAACCGTCTATTCCAGAGCCAACGGCTCTGCCGCCGCGCCGACGGCAGGACTGCATTTTACGAAGGAGCTGCTGGAAAAGCTCCAGGCGCAGGGTGTGAACCTTGCCTATGTGACGCTCCATGTGGGGCTCGGCACGTTCCGCCCCGTAAAGGCCGAGGAGATCACAGACCATCATATGCACAGCGAGTTCTGCATGATGAGCGCGGAAACGGCGAAGCTTCTCAACGAAACGCACCAAAACGGTCACCGCATCGTCTGCGTCGGTACAACGTCCTGCCGGACGGTCGAATCGCTCGTGGAGCCAGACGGCACGTTCCGCGAAAAGTCCGCATGGACGGAGATTTTTATCTATCCGGGCTACCGGTTCAAAGCCCTCGACGCGCTCATCACCAATTTCCACCTGCCGGAGAGCACGCTCGTCATGCTCGTCTCCGCGCTCGCAGGCCGGGAAAATATCCTGCATGCCTATCACGTGGCCGTGCAGGAAAAATACCGCTTCTTCTCCTTTGGAGACGCGATGCTGATCCGGTAGCCTCGTTCTGTCATGCCATATTATATGTATATCATATTGACTTCAAAATATAATGTGGTATACTATGGGGCAGAAGGAGTGATTTCAGATGGCAAAGGTATCTACCAGTATTTCCATTGACGCCGATGTGAAGACGCAGGCGCAGGCGCTGTTTGCGGACTTGGGACTCGATCTGTCCACGGCGATCAATATTTTCCTGCGGCAGTCGATCCGCGAAAACTGCATCCCATTTACCATCCAGCGCGAGGTTCCCAATGCGGACACGGTTCGGCGCGATGATGCGGAGATTTCAATGAGTGACGACGAAAAAATCGATTTTGTTTCGCGGCGGATTCTGCGCGAGCACAGGGCAGCGTTTGAGGAGCTTGCGAAATGATTCGGTTTTCGAAAGAGAAGGTGCTGCTTCTGCATCGGCTGATCGCGGAAGAAACCGGCGGCAACATGGGCGTTCGCGATGAGGCGCTGCTTGGCTGGGTGATTGCGCACAGGAGACGAACTTGAGATTTGATTGATTGCGGCAATGTCCGCTTTTCCGCAAAGGATAGGATAGGAGAGTTCATGTTCAGATTACTGAAAACAGAAAAAACTGCCCGCAGGGGCGAATTTACCTGCCCGCACGGGACGGTGCAGACGCCGGTGTTCATGAACGTCGGCACGCAGGCGGCCATCAAGGGCGCGCTGTCCGCGGAGGACTTGGAGCACATCGGAACGCAGGTGGAGCTGTCCAACACATACCATCTGCATCTTCGCCCGGGCGACGAGGTCGTAAAAAAAATGGGTGGACTTCACAAATTCATGACGTGGCAGGGGCCGATCCTTACGGACTCCGGCGGCTTTCAGGTCTTTTCCCTCGCAGGGCTCCGCAAGATCAAGGAAGAGGGCGTGACGTTCGCGTCGCATCTCGACGGGCACCGGATCTTCATGGGACCGGAGGAGAGCATGCGCATCCAGTCGAACCTCGGCTCGGATATCGCGATGGCGTTCGATGAGTGTGTGGAAAACCCGGCGACGTATCCGTACGCCAAAGCTTCGTGTGAGCGCACGGCAAGATGGCTCGCGCGCTGCAAGGAGGCCTTGGCCAAATACAACGCCGAGCCCGATGCGGTCAATCCCGGCCAGCAGCTCTGGGGCATCAACCAGGGCGCGACGTTCAAAGACCTTCGCATCTGGCACATGCAGGAGATCGCGAAGCTGGATCTGCCCGGCTACGCGATCGGCGGCCTTGCCGTGGGCGAGCCGACCGAGGTCATGTACGACATCATTGAGGCTGTCGAGCCCTACATGCCGAAGGACAGGCCGCGCTACCTGATGGGCGTTGGCACGCCGTCCAATATCATCGAGAGCGTCGCCCGGGGCGTTGACTTTTTCGACTGCGTCATGCCCGCGCGAAACGCCCGGCACGGCAAGCTCTTTACCTGGCAGGGCGCCATGAACATGAAAAACGCGAAGTACACCTATGACGACGGCCCCATCGACCCGCAGTGCGGCTGCCCGGTTTGCAGGCGGTATTCACGCGCGTACATCCGCCACCTGTTCAAGGCCGATGAGATGCTTGCCATGCGCCTAAGCGTGATGCACAACCTGTATTTTTACAACAAGCTGACAGAAAAAATCCGGGACGCGCTCGACGAAGGAACGTTTTCCGACTTCCGCGCGGAATACTCGCGGAAGCTGGACGAAAAAATTTAAGAAGAATTTGTAAATATGGCCGCTATTTTTCACTGGCGGCTTGCAAAAGCGTACCATTCTCGTTATAATAGTCAAAGACTTTTAATTCGGAGGAAAATGTAATGGTTCTGTTTTTAACGTCCGCGGATGCTTCCGCGGCAAATGGCGGCGGCTCGATGCTCGTTATGATGATCGTCCTGATCGCGGTTTTCTATTTCTTCATGATTCGCCCGGAAAACAAGCGCAAGAAGGAAGCCCAGGCCATGCGCGACGCCATCAAGGTCGGCGATAACATCACGACCATCGGCGGTATCATCGGCGACGTTGTTTCGGTCAAGGACGATTCCATCGTCATTGAAACCAGCGCTGACCGCGTCCGTGTCGAGTTTGCGAAGTTCGCGATCTCCACGAACAACACCGCGGAAAAGGAAGCGGCCAAGAAGAGAGCCGAGGCTGCTGCCGCGCGCAAGGAAAAGAAGGCAAAGAAGTGAGAAAATTCCCGCCGGGTACCGGCGGGAATTTTTGTATCAAAAAACGATGGAGGGAGGCGGCGTCATGAAATGTCCGTTCTGCGGGCGGGAAATGGAGCGAGGTGCGCTGCGAAGCCGCGGCGGACGCGCAGCAGTGTGCGTCTTTTCAGCGCTTTTTGTTGGTCATTCCGAGCAGATAGGCCGTCGATACATGATAGAGCTCTGCCAGCCGGATGACTGCCCACGTCGGAATTTCCCGCTCGCCTGTCTCATAACGCCGGTACACGCAGCGCCCCATGTTCAGATAGTCTGCGACCATTTTCTGCGTCCGGTCAGAGTCTTCCCGCAAATCGCGGATTCTACGAAAATACATATGCATCACCTGCTACCATGATACCAGCCATTTCCGCCTTTTTCAACGCAAAATTTCAAATTCCCTCTTCGCTGGCTTCCCCTTCCAAAAATTTGTTCCCACAAAACGCCCCGCTGTCCGGGTGCGTTGGCAGTTGGAAGGATCCACCAGAAAAAGCCGGAGCGCCTTCCGCAGCAGGAAAGCGCTCCGGCCTTCTATTTATGCTTTCCATTACAGCGTTCCGGTCTTGCGGGGAATGAACGCGCCCACTGCGCCGGTTTTTACCTCGCCGTGGTCAACGGCCAGCTGCCCGCGCAGGTAAACCTGCGCAATCGAGCCGCGCGTCTGTATGCCCTCATAGGGCGTGTACTTTGCCGCGGAGATCATGTCTTCTCCCCGGATCGTCGTGTCGGCCTCCGGGTCATAGACCACGATGTCCGCGTCGCTGCCGGCCAAAATCGCGCCCTTTCTCGGCCACGCGCCGTAGAGCTTCGCGGGGTTCTCGCTCAGAACCTCCGCCATCTTCTCTTTTGTGATCTTTCCGGCCGCCACGCCGAAGGTGTAAAGCAGCACGCCTCTTGTCTCCACACCGGGAAGGCCGCCGGGAATCTTTGTGAAATCTCCCCTGCCCGCTTCCTTCTGCTCGAGCGTGAAGCTGCAATGGTCTGTCGAAACGGTCTGGATCGCGCCGTTATAAAGCCCCTTCCAGAGCGCATTCTGGTCGTCCTTCGTCCGAAGAGGCGGCGCGCAGATATAGCCAGCCGCCTTGCGGAAGTCCTCCTCATAATAGCCGGACTCGTCCAGCGTCAGATAGTGCGGGCACGTCTCCACGTAGACCTTCTGTCCTCTTGCCCGCGCGGCCATGACCTCGGCAAGCGCTTGCCTTGTGCTCAAGTGAACGATCACGACCGGCGTATCCGCGACCTCGCAGATGCGAAGCAGATGCGCTACCGCCTCTGCCTCCGTCGCGTTCGGGCGGCACTCGGGATGCGAGCCCGGCGCAAGCTTTCCATCCGCCTTGTGCTGCTCGATGAGCGCGTCAATGACGCCCGCGTTTTCGCAGTGCACGCCCGCGATGCCGCCGAACCTTTTGATCTCCTCCAGCGCGTAGAACAGATCCTTGTCGCCGATCATCATCGCCGGATACGTCATGTACATCTTGAACGAGGAAATGCCCTGCTCGAACATTTTGGGGACTTCGGCCTTGATTTCGTCGTTCCAGTCGTCGATCGTCATGTGGAAGCTGTAGTCGCAGCTCGACCGGCCGTCGGCCTTCTTGTGCCACAGATCGAGGCCGTATTGCAGGCTCTCTCCCTTATTCGGGCAGGCGAAGTCAATGACCATCGTCGTGCCGCCGCGAATGGCGCTGCGCGTGCCGGTGTCAAAGTTGTCCGCCGTCGTCGTGTTGCAGACGTCGAGATCAAAATGCGTGTGCGCGTCGATAAAGCCCGGGAACAGGAGCTTTCCCGTCACATCGACCACATGCGCCTCCGGGCACGAGATATGCTCCGCGACGCGCTCGATCTTCTCGCCGTTTACCAGCACATCCAGCTGCGCCGAGCCGCCGCCGGATACCACGATACCGCCCTTGAGTAAAGTTTTCATAGTCGTCTTCCTTTTCCTGCGCCGGTGCGAGCACCGGGAATTTTAGTTTTGCGGGCTGCGCCCAACAGCCTATGGCCGTTTTTTATATTTTATCACAAACGCACACCGTTTGGCAGACCTCGAATTCACAAAATCGCGCCCGTTTTTTCTGCCAAAATGCCAGTCGTTCGACCCTCGCGGATTTTTTTAAAAATTTCAAAGAAAACACTTGCAATTTCCGCCGCAATCTGATAGAATAATTCTCGCCGATGGGGGTATAGCTCAGCTGGGAGCCCAAGCATGACGGTTACGTACCCCCGTCCCTAACCTTAAAACTTCATATCTTGCTTCTTAACCCATTTGGAAATATCTGGGGGTATAGCTCAGCTGGGAGAGCGCATGACTGGCAGTCATGAGGTCAGCGGTTCGATCCCGCTTATCTCCACCA
>CAKUNY010000087.1 GCA_934668605.1 uncultured Oscillospiraceae bacterium
CTGACCCCGGGCGAAACGTATGAGGTCATCATCTCCACGCCCACGATGCTGCAAAGCGTCTCGACCACGATCACGCCAAACATCACGAAGCTCTCTTCGTTCACGGCAAACGTCGACGGTGAAGACTTGGTCCTTGACTGGACGTGCGAGGTCGACCCGGCAGAGCCCGGCTGGACGCTGGAAGCGAAAATCGCAGGGCTCGATACGCCCATCACGCTGCCGGAGACAGAGGAAGCGCCCGTCCGCATCCCGCTTTCCGATCTCGTTCCCGACGCGGATTACACGTTCACCGTGGCGCTCAAGAGCGGCGAAAAGCTCGAGGGCGAGACGAAAACGACGTATCACTCCCCCGCTGTCACGGACAAGTATACCGACCACGGCTTCGGCAATACGTACCTCGGCTTCTTCCTGAAGCCCGCGAATGTTGAAACCGTGAACAGCACGAATATTTCCACCACACGCAACAACTATTACACGATCTCCGAGCAGATGGCCTTTGCGCTGGAAACGCTCTCGACGCTCGACACAAAGGCAGAGGACGATATCGCCGTCATGCTCGTTGTCCGCGACGATGCGGGCAAGCTCGTGAGCTTCGAAGAATCGCAGCGGCAGTGGAACACGATGTGGGAAAAGAGCCTCTTCGTCGGCACACTCTCAAATATGCCGCAGAAGGCCGGAACCTACACGCTCGAAATCTACTTCAACCACAAGCTCGCCACCTCCAAGGACTTCAACGTCCGGGAATCGTAACAGAAAAGCTCCGGTACCATCGACGGTACCGGAGCTTTTTATTGCCCGCATATATCTCCAAAAAACTTCGTAGGGGCGGACGACCCTACGAAATTTCCGAAATTTCCCGAGGTTTGCGTAGGGGGCGATGCCCACATCGCCCCCTACGCAATTTTTGAAGGAATTTCGCGAATCTGAAAGAAATTCGCAATTTTTGAAAGAACGGCGCAAATTTTAAAATGTCTCCAATCAGGAGGCGCTGTAGCCGACGAGGCGGCCGAGCCAGGCAATGTAATACGAGTTATTGATCATATAGGGGTAGTTGATCACCAGCAGATCGTCCACGCCCTGTGCCTTGGCAAACTCTGCCAGATCAAGGCTCGGCTTTCCGTCGCGGTTAAATTCGCGCGGGTCGACGACGATGATCTTGCTGTAATGGCTGGTCAAAAACGGTGCGAACGCGTTGCCGTACGATTCTTTGAGCATCAGGCACACGGGGCCTTCCACGTCCGACTCGATGACGCACACGGGGGTGTCGCCGCCAATGAAGCACTGATACTTGTTGGACACCGACGCGTCCAGATGCTGATACACCACGCTCACCGGCACGCCGTTCTCCAGATTTCCGTCCGCGTAGTATTTCGCGTGCGTCGTCGCGATCGGAAGATAGTACTCGAGATAATCGGGATTGTCGAGCAGTGTCTGGCTCTGCGGGTAGTTGGCCGTGAAATTGTACATCGAGCCCACGAACCGGTCGTAGCGTCCCGTTTCGAATTCGTCCAGCGGCACAGCCTCAAAGCCCGCCGCCTCGCAGAAGGCCGTGTAGGCGTAATACGCGCCCAGCTGCGTCCAGTGGTGGTCGGTGCGGAAGAAGATGTATTCATCCGTGTGCGCGCGGAGCTTCGAATACGCGTCGACCGTGAGGATGCTGCTGTTCATCTGGCTGTAGCAGTAGTCGATCATGTCCTTCTGCGAATTGAGCCCCTGGTGCATGCTCTCCGGGGAGTAAAATTCGCCGCCGTTCGGTGTGACAAGGCTGATCGTCCGCACGTCTTTTCCAAGCGCGCTGGCCAGCGCGTTGACCGTCTTCGCGTAGCTTTCAATGACGGAGTCCGTCGCCGTCGGGATCTCCATCGCGCGGTCGCCCACGATCACGACGTTGCCCGCGTACTGCGCCTCGGAGATGTCGGGATTATCAAGCTCGGGAAGCGTCTGCTCCTCGGGTGTATCGGGTGTTTCCTCCGTCGGAGCCTGCGTTTCTCCGTCCGGGGTTTCCGGAAGCGGTTCTTCCTGCCCCGTTGCATCCCCCGGAATGTCCGCGCCGCCGGATGCTTCCTGCGCGGGCGGCTGCTCATTTTCGAGCGTCTGCCCGTTTTTTTCATGCTCCTGCCGCGCCAGCGACTCGCCGCCCTGCTCGGCGCCGGTGTTGCCGCCGATGACGAGAATGTTCTCGTCCCCGGAAGATGCATAGTAAAAGCCGTTGAGCCAGCGGTTCGCCTTCAAGAGCGCGTCTCGCAGAGGAAACGTGTTCGTATAATAGGTTTCCAGCTGCGAAATGAACGTGCCGTCCAGCAGCGCCTGTATGGAAAATTTCGGCTTCTGCGTATTCGCCCCGTCTGTTCCGGAGCCCGTTGTAAAGAGCGACAAGAGGCCGATTGCAAGCAGCAGCGCCAGAATCGTTCCCGCCATCGCGCGATAAATCTTTTTCATGCGCCCGCCCTCCTAGAAGCGGAAATACAAAAACGCGTTGTAGCTCGACCCGGCAAGCGAAATCGTCGCCAGCGCCAGCAGCGCCAGATCAAACACGAACGTAAGCACCGCGTAGACCTTGTGTCCAAGCCCGTCCTCGCGCTTTTCCGCGCAGAGAAGACCAATGACGTTCCCCGTAAACTGCGGAATCGCCGAGCAGCCGACCGCACAGATGGCGATGAGCGGCAGATTGTTGCGCAGCAGCATATTGGTCGTCTCACTGGTAAAGCCGGATCCCGCGAAGCCAAAGAAGATCGCAAAGCTCTCGCCAAGGCGCGCGAGGTCTGTATGATAGAAGATGTTCCAGCTGATCAAAATCAGCAGCAGCGTCAGAATGTGCCGGACGGGCTTTGGGATCCTGCGCAGCTGTTTTTTGAGCAGCCGCTCGATGCACAGCAGCACAAAGAAGTACAGTCCCCAAAAGACGAAGTTCCAGCTTGCGCCGTGCCACAGACCCGTCAGCGCCCAGACGACGAAGAGGTTCAGGTACACATGGCGCCGGTTGCCGCCGAGCGGTATGTAGACATAATCCCGGAAAAAGGAACTCAGCGAAATATGCCAGCGCCGCCAGAATTCGGTAATCGATTTGGACGTATACGGCAGCTTGAAGTTTTCCATATACCGGAATCCAAAAATTCGCCCGAGGCCGATCGCCATGTCAGAATAGCCCGAGAAGTCAAAATAGATCTGGAACATGTACATGAGCGCGCCCAGCCAGATCCCGAGCGTTGTCGCCCCGATGAAGGAGCCGCCCAGCAGCTGATCTGCCACCTGCCCCACATGGTCGGCCAGCAGCACCTTTTTGCCGAGTCCCACGCAGAACCGCGTCACGCCGCGAAACACATTTTCAGGGTCAGACTCGCGCGACTCGATCTGCGCCGCCACGTCCACATAGCGGACGATCGGCCCCGCGATGAGCTGCGGGAACATCGACACGTACAAAAGGAACTTCCAGTAAGACCGCTGCGCCCCAACGTCTTTACGATACACGTCGACCGAATACGATAAGGCCTGAAACGTGTAGAACGAGATACCGATGGGAAGCGAAATTCCCGGCACCTTGAGCGATGCTCCAAAAAGCGCGTTGCAGTTTTCAACCAAAAAGCCCGCATATTTAAAAACGACGAGGCTCGCAAGATTCAGCGCCACGCAAAGAGCCAGCCAGCCCTTTTCCTGCCTCTTTTCCAGCAGCAGTCCGAACCCCCAGTTGAGCGCCGCCACGGCCAGCATCAGAAACACATAGACCGGCTCGCCCCACGCGTAAAACACAAGGCTCGCGCAGATCAGGACAATGTTCTTTTCCCTCAGCCCCGGCACGAGAAAGTACAGCAGCAGGCAGACGGGCAAAAAGGTATATAAAAAAAGCAAGCTTGAAAACAGCATAATTGACAGACGCTCCGCTTTACATAAAAAATTAACATAACTTCCAGTGCATTCTAATTTATCAGACCGTTTCCATTTTTTCAAGACGTAAATTGCAAAATTAAGAAGTATTTTTTACCAGTCCCGCGTCTGTCCGTCAAAGGCAGCAATATTTACATAAATTCCTAATTTCATTCGCTTGCGCTCTTGCACTTTTCGTGGTTTTATGCTATATTATTTTATTATTATGTGGAATTCAATATGCCGTGACAAAATCCGGCAAAGCGAAAGGACATACCATGTTAGCAATTGAACGAAAGAATGAAATTCTGCAAAAGCTGCGCGCAGACCAGCGCGTTCTGGTCAGCGAGCTGGCCGCGCACTATCAGGTGACGGAGGAAACCATCCGCCGCGATCTCGACAAGCTCGAAAAAGAGGGCTACGCCACAAAGACCTACGGCGGCGCCATCCTCGGCAACAGCACCAAGACTGACCTCTCCCACGCCATCCGGAGCAAGACCAACGTCGAATTCAAAAACCAGATCGCCGATCTTGTCTGTCAGATGGTAGACGACGGCGACCACCTCATGATCGACGACAGCTCTACGGCGCTGTTCTGCGCGAAAAAGCTGCGCGATAAGAAGAACCTCACGATCATTACCAACTCCGTCGAGCTCGTGGTGGAGCTTGCGAACGTGGAAACGTGGACGATTCTGCTCACCGGCGGGCGGCTCAAGGCGGAGTCTCTCGCGCTCGTGGGCAGCCAGTGCGAAAAATATCTCGGCAATTACCATGTCGACAAGGTCTTCGTCTCCTGCAAGGGGCTTGACCGCAATGCCAACGTGACCGACTCGAACGAGCTCACCGCGCTCATCAAGCAGGCAATGCTCCGCGCCGGGCGGCAGAAGATCCTCGTCGTCGACAGCTCGAAGTTCGATAAAGTGTCGTTCGTCAACATTACGCCCGTCTCCGGCGTCGAGGCTGTCGTCACCAATGCCCGCCCCAGCGAGGCCTGGCTCCGCTTCTTCGACGATCAGGGCGTCCGCTGCATCTACCCCAAGGAGTAAGCAAACACCGCTTGACAATTTTGGGCGTCCGGTTTATACTGTGAATAGATAGAGGTGTGCTACTGGCAAACGGGTGGCTCCCCTTGGATTACTAAAAAGAAGTAACCGTCGGATTGCTGGCCGGGCGGTTACTTCTTTTTGCTGTTACAGACCTTTAATCGTAGGGGCCGATGCCCACATCGGCCCAATGGCAGTTACGAATTCGCCGAAGATTATTGTCAAAATGACTTGTACCGCCGGGTCGATGTGGGCATCGACCCCTACGAGCACGGGAGGCGGTCGAGGTGCTCAATCGACCCATAAAAAACGGCTCCGGGAAATCCCGGAGCCGTTCTTCTGCAATTTATTCCACCTATCGATAAAGATGCTGCGATTTTATAATTTCGCGATGTTATTTTGCTTCTGTCTTCTTGTCGAAGAAGTATTCCTTCGTCATCTTGATGACGACAGGAGACAGCGCAATCAGCGCGATGAAGTTCGGGACAGCCATCAGGCCGTTGAAGGTATCGGAGATATCCCAAACGACGTCGATGGAGGAAACGGCGCCGACAACGATAATTACGACATACAGTGCCTTGTAGATGGAAGCGGCCTTCAGACCGAACAGGTACTGGAAGGAGCGCGAGCCGTACAGCGACCAGCCGAGGATCGTCGTGAACGCGAAGAGCGTCAGAGCAACAGCGACGAACAGAGATGCGATCTGGTTGCCGAAGACGGTCGCGAACGCGGCAGTGATGAGCTCGGAGCCGGGCTTCACGCCGAACGGGATCTCAACGCCGGAGCAGATGATGGTAAGAGCAGTCAAAGAGCAGATGACGATGGTATCGGCAAAGCACTCGAAGATGCCGTACATACCCTGCTGGACAGGACCCGGGGTGTCAGCCGCGGAGTGTGCGATTGCAGCGGAGCCGAGGCCGGCCTCATTGGAGAACGCCGAGCGGCGAAGACCCCAGACAATGGTTTCCTTCAGGACGATACCGGCAGCCGCGCCGCCGATGGCCTGCGGATTGAACGCGGTGGAGAAGATTTTGCCGAACGCGGGGATGATGTTGCCCGCGTGGACAACGATAACCGTCAGGCCGAAGACGATGTAAAGAAGCGCCATGGCCGGGACGAGCTTTTCAGCGACAGCGCCGATGCGCTTGATGCCGCCGAAGAGGATAACGCCGACGAGAACCGCCAGAACGATGCCGAGGATGAGGTTCAGCGTGCCGCGTTCCGCAGCAGCGGACGGGATGAACGCGTCGACAGCGTTGTTGATGGAGCCCACGATGGAGTTGACCTGCGACATGTTGCCGATGCCGAATGCGGCGAGGGAAGCGAAGATACAGAACAGGACGCCGACCCACTGCCAGCCCTTGCCGAGGCCGTTCTTGACGTAGTACATCGGGCCGCCGACCCAGTCGCCCTTTGCGTCGCGCTCACGGTACTTGATCGCGAGAAGAACTTCGGAGTACTTGACCATCATGCCAAGTAACGCCGCCAGCCAGAGCCAGAAGATGGCGCCGTAGCCGCCGAGAGCGATAGCCTGAGACGTACCGACGATGTTGCCGGTGCCGACCGTTGCGGCCAGCGCCGTGGAGACAGCCTGCATCGGCGTGACGGCGCCTTCGCCTGCCTCCTGTTTCTGGAACATTTTACCCAGTGTGTTCTTCATCACGTAGCCGAACTTCGTGAACTGAAGACCACGGTTGCGGATGGTCAGATAAAGACCAAAGATGATGGTGCATGGCAGGAAGATGTACAGCCACGCGACAGTGTTAAGGGTGCCGGTGATAAAGCTTACGATTGCGTTCATAGATTTTGCCTGCGGACGATCCCCCGATCGTCCATCCTTTCCTGATTATTTCCGCCTTGCGGGACGGGAGTCGCGGAAAGGACGTAGCAAGGTTATTGCTCTGTCCTTTTGCCTGAGAGATCGGCGAACCGCCTTACACCTTCGGCGCTCTTGTAAGAGGCTCTCCAGAGAGGAACAACTGCATTTGTATTTTACACAAAATAGGGCATCATTTCAAGTGCTTTGCTGTAAAAAATATATAAATATTTTTGTATCAATTGCCTTATCCACAGTTTTTGCACCGTTTGTGCCGAAAAACCGTCCTTTTTCGGAGGTTTGTAAACTTTTCCTAGGAATTTCTTTTTTCAGGATTTCTCAGTCGGCGTAAAGATTCTGCAAAGAAGCGTTATTTGCCGCTTGCGCCGTAGTTCGACAGGACACGCGCCGACGGGTCGTCCACGTTGCAGCCGGGCCACGTCTTGTTCGGCATCCAGAAATCAACGACCATCTCGGACTGGCCGGGGTAGTATTTTTCGAAAATTTCGCGGTACAGAAGCGACTCCTTGGTAAACGGCTGCGCGTGGGTGTACTTCTGACGCTTTTCCTCGAACTCCTCCTGCGTGTACTGCGTCTCGGCGAACGCCTTCAGATCGTCGACCATCGAGTGGCCCACGGCGTCGGAGAACGCGGCCTTTTCGCGGTACAAAATGTCGTGCGGCAAATAGTCGCCCTCAAACGCGTGCCGCAGCAGATACTTGCCCTTTCCGTATTTGTTGAGCTTCAGCTCAGGGTCGACGGCCATGACGTACTTCACAAAGTCCAAATCACCGAACGGGACTCTGGCCTCGAGCGAGTTGACGCTGATGCAGCGGTCTGCGCGAAGAACGTCGTACATGTGAAGCTCGCGGATGCGCTTTTCGGCCTCCTTCTGAAACTCCTCTGCACTGGGCGCAAAGTCCGTGTACTTGTAGCCGAACAGCTCGTCGGAAATTTCGCCGGTCAGGATGACGCGCAGGTCGGTGTTCTCGTGGATCCACTTGCAAAGAAGGTACATGCCCATGCTGGCGCGAATCGTCGTAATGTCGAACGTGCCGAGCATCCGGATGACCTCCTCGAGAGAGTCCAGAACCTGCTCCTTTGTCATATAGACCTCGGTGTGATCGCTTCCGATGTAGTCGGCGACCTGCTTGGCGTACTTGAGGTCGATGGCGTCCTCGCTCATGCCGATGGCAAAGGTGCGGATGGGGGTCTTCGACTCCCGCGCGGCGATGGCGCAGACAAGAGA
>CAKUNY010000088.1 GCA_934668605.1 uncultured Oscillospiraceae bacterium
TTCTCTATATTTCTCCAATCTGCAACGAGAACCCATGCTTTCCCTGCTTGAATGCATGGGTTTTTTGACAGACTGAACGAGGAAACGGATACATCCGTTTCCTCGTTTTCTATGGGTTCGGGCTGCTGCTTATGCCGGGGAGCGTGGGCTTTGAAGCTGCGGGGTTCCGCGAATACCTGATAGAGAGAAAGTGAAACTGCATTTATCACCGTACAAGCAAAGGAAGCTTTTCTGCTGCATAAAATAAGCTGCGCGCGCTGCAAAGAATAAGCTGAATCTGTATAAAAGGAGCTTCTAAAATGGAACAGAATCAGAAGCAGCATCCTGCTTGCCAAAGCATCTTCAAAGATGGACGGTTCGTGACAGACACGGAAAGCTACACACGAGCGTGGATCACGCTGATCAATCAAACAGAAAGAAATAAAAACAGCGATTTCGGTGCGAAACATGACAAAAACCCTGTCATGTGATATCCTGTTATTGAAGCAGCTTGTTCCTGTCTGAAAGAAGATTCTGACATGAAAGCAGCGATTTATTGCCGCTTGTCCGAAGAAGATCGGAACAAGCAATTTGAAACCGATGACAGCAGCAGTATTCAAAACCAGAAAACCATGCTGGTTCAGTATGCAGTAGAACAGGGGTGGGAGCTATACGACATTTACAGCGATGATGATTACACGGGCTCTGATCGCAGACGGCCGGAGTTTAACCGGCTGCTGCTGGATGCCGAAAAGCGAAAGTTTGATATTATCCTGTGCAAAACGCAGTCGCGCTTCACACGCGAATTGGAGCTTGTAGAGAAGTACATACATGGACTATTTCCGATCTGGGGCATCCGATTTATCAGCATTGTTGACAATGCCGACACAGCAAATAAAGGTAACAAAAAATCCCGCCAGATCAACGGGCTTGTCAACGAATGGTATCTGGAGGATATGTCGGATAACATCCGAAGCGTCCTGACCAATCGGCGCGTGAACGGGTTTCACATTGGCGCATTTGCCCTTTACGGATACAAGAAAGACCCGGAGCAAAAGGGGCATCTGATTATCGACGAGGAGGCCGCAGCGGTCGTTAGAGAGGTTTTTGCGTTATTTGCGCAAGGATACGGAAAAACTGCAATCGCCCGTATGCTGAACGACAGGGGCATCCCAAACCCCACAGAATACAAGCGCCTGCATGGGCTCAATTACAAGCAGCCGAAAACAAAAAACAGTACGCTTTGGCGGTATTTTGCAATCTCTGATATGCTGGTCAATGAAATCTATATTGGAAATATGGTACAAGGGAAATACGGAAGTGTCTCCTATAAGACCAAGCAGAATAAGCCGCGCCCCAAGGACACATGGTATCGCGTCGAGGGAACGCATGAAGCAATTATTGACAGAGAACTCTGGAACAGGGTGCAGGATTTGGTCGCTGAGAGAGCAAAACCGTTTGATACGGGGAATGTCGGTATTTTTGCGCGGAAAGTACGCTGTGCAAGCTGCGGTTATATCATGCGTTCTTCTAAGAATCGCGGCAAACACTATTTGCAATGTGCAAACCGTTATGCTTCTGCCGATTCCTGCGAGGGTGCGTTTGTACCTGTTGCGGAGCTGGAACAAATCGTATTGAATGAACTGAAACGCTTGTCGGCTGAATATCTGGATCAGGAGGCGCTGGAACAGAACCTTACGTTGGAAGATAACCTATACGGCAGGAAAGAACGGCTTCTTGCAGAGCTGGCAGCATACAAGAAAAAAATCGAAGAAGATTCCGAAGGTATCCGCCAGCTTTATGTAGATAAGGTCAAGGGACTCATATCGGCAGAAGATTTTGTTGAGCTGTCAAAAGAGTTCACTGAAGAACGGGAACGGATGAAACGCCTGATTGCAGAAAGCGAAAGCAAACTCACGCGGCTGGAAGAACAGATGCAATCGAGCAATCATCGCAAGGATCTGATCGCACAGTACATGAATCTGGAGCATTTGAACCGCGAGATGGTGGGGGTCCTGATCGACCATATTACGGTTGGACGCAGGAATAAAGAAACGCGTCAGGTTCCTGTCGAAATTCACTGGAATTTCTGAGATTATCTGCATATTCTATTGTAAAGAGTTGTGTTTATGCAGTTGCAGCAGAGCAGAAGGCTCGCGTGACGTATGACAACATTCTCCGGCTCAGCGACGACCCGGATGTGAATGACGTCATCCGCTTCCTGCGAGAGCGCGAGATCGTGCATTTCCAGCGCTTCGGCGAGGCGGTGCAGCTGCTGCGTGAGAAGCTCGATGAAAAGAACGTCTACTACATGAACCCCGCGCTGATCTCGTAAAATCAGACAGAAAAAATGGGAGTCCGAAAATTCGGACTCCCTTCGCTTATTTCTGCTCGGCGATGTAAAGTGAGGCGCGGTTCTGGATCATAGCGGCCGCTTCGTCGAGCGTTTTGCTGCCCGCAAAGTAGCCGGCCGCCTCCTCGTTCACGATGTTCATAAGGCTCTCGTCAAAGGTAAAAACGCTCGTCGTCTGGTCAATTAAATCGCACACGGCCTTGTACTGCTCGGGTGTGACCGCATAAACGTCGACCGTCTCGTTATAAAAGCCGATGGTGTAGAGCGCGACGGGAATGGGATTTCCGCTTGCGTCCAGAACCGGGTTTCCGGCTTCATCTGTAACGTAGTCCTGCTGCATGGCCTTGTCCGCCAGCTGTTCAAAGGCCGATTTCAACATCGGGAAGGCGGTCGACTGCATCTGCGCGTCTTCGGACAATAACGCGCGAATGAAGCTCCACGCGCCGTCTTTATCCTTGCAGGCCGTCGTCATGCAGATCGAGCCCAGCGGCACGAAGCCGGAGCCAAGTCCGTCTGACGCGCCCGGATAGCCAACGAAGCACACGTCGTTGTCCATAGCCGCGAACTGATAGTAGATATCATCGAAGCTCGCGAAGGCGATATTGGCCAGCAGCTGCTGATCCTGCCCCACGCGGCGATAGTCGCTCCGATAGTCGCCAAAGTCAAAATTCGTGGTGTCAAATTCGTCCGGGAAGGTGTTCGCAAATTGCAGGAAGGACTTGAACTCGTCGGAATCAAAGCTGCATGTACCGGTCTGCCAGTTGACAAAGCGGCTCAGGGCGTTTGCCACGCAGAGGTAGAGCACATGCGACTTGGTGTAGTCGACATTGAAAACCGTCGCTCCCTCCGGAAGCTTTGCCAGCGCGTCTTCTACCGCGTCCAGCGTCCAGCTGTCGTAGCCGCCGACGATCTCGCGCTTGCCCGCCGCGCTCACGACCTGAAAGCTCGTCGGCAGCTGATAGAGCCTGCCATCCGTTTTGACCGCGTTCAGAACGCTTTCCATGAGCTTGTCGGGAGAAACCGCGCTGTCTGCGTTTAAGTATGGCAGCAGATCTTCCAGGAAGCCCTTGACGGCGTACTGCGCCACGGGGAGCTCTCCGCCGGAGACATCGATGAGGTCGGGAAGATTGCCGGACAGAAGCTCCGTATTGAGCTTTACCAGCGCGGATGAGCTGTCTTCGGTATACGAGCCGGGGCTTGCGATGATCTCGTTATACTCGGAGTAGTCCAGAACCTCGATGCGGTATCTGGCGTTTTCGCGGTTGAATTTTGCGACCTGCTGGCGAAGCGACTGGCTGAGGGACATCGTTGCAAGCGTCAGGACAGTCTTTTCCGGAAGCGTCGAGGGGTCGACCGCCTGCAAGTCATAGAGCGCATAGGTGTGATCCACGCCGTTTCCCTGCGTGTTCAGAAGCACGCGGATGCTGCCGTCTTCTTCTGCATGCAGGCTTGCTAGCTCCGTCGCGTCAAGGTCGCAGTCGAGAAGATCCAGAGTTTTCTCGGCCTGCTGGGTGTCCAAGTCATAGCGGTAAATGGAGCCGTCGTCGAAGTAATAGAAGGCTTGCCCGCCTGCGTCCGGGTAAATGTCCCACGTGTAGATGGGAATGAGGACGTCTTCGCCCCACGAGAGCGACTGCGCGTCGATCGGCCGGAAGTTCATGCCGCCCGCGTCGGCGTAGAACAGAATACCGGCCTGATTGGAGAGGCTGACGAGGCTGCCGTATTTACCGTCCTGACTGAGTGTTTTCAAAAGCGCGCCGGCTTCGCTGAAAATGTAGACGGTATCGGAATAGTCCGCGCACACAAAGCGCCCCGTGCCATCGAGCGCGAGATGGTTCAGGTAAACCTGCGCCGTGTCGATCTGCGTGCCGGAAAAATCCAGAGAGATTGTTTCGAGATACGTTCCGTCCTCTGCAAAATGGACGAAGAACCAGACGTCCTCCGCGTCCTCTGCTTCGGATTCCGCCGTCTGGCAAAGCGCCCAGACAGAGCCGTCGGTATCCTTCACCAGTGCGTTCACCTGCGGCTTCCCGACGCCCAAGGCCGGAAATTCCAGAATGGCGATCTGGCCGGATGTAAGGTCTTCACGGTAGAGCGTACACTCGTATTTGTGATAGGCGTAAATTTCGCCCGTGGTCTGGTCAACATCCTGTTCGGTTCCTTCACCCTGCGCCATCGCGGAAAGGAAAAGTGCGCCGTCCGTAAAGACGGCGGCCTGCACCATGTCCAGAGGCTCGGGCAGGGGATTTGAAATTGCCTGGTAGGCGGTATCCTGCGCTAAGGCAGCTGCGGACGCTGCCGCGCCGGTTTGTGTTTCTTCGCTTGGCGCGATTTGCTTCTTGCAGCCGGTGAACAGCGCAGTGAAAAGTGCCAGCACAAGCGCGAATGATAAAATCCGTTTCATGTTTCATGCTCCTTTGTTATTTTGTCCGGAAGCATCATAGCAGATTTTGAAGTCTTGCTGGCATTTTTAAGCAAAGATTAAGAAAAGCTTCACCAAAGAAAAACCTGTCTCCCAAAATTGAGAGACAGGCTTGTCGTTATTCAGATTACGCCGCGTCTTTAACATAGCCTGGCGTGTAGTTCACGATCCGGCCGATTTCCTGCAAGGCCTTGACCTGCTCTTCGTTGACGGGGTTATCGAAGAGGTTCAGCTGCGTGAGCAGCGGGCAGTCCTCCAGACCGGAGATATCGGAGATCTGGTTGTAGTCGGCGAAGATGTAGTTGAGGCTCGGCAGTCCCTTGAGGGGGGAGAGATCGGTGAGCTGATTATTGTTGACGTTGATGCGCACGAGCTTGCAGTTTTCCGTATCGAAGGCGGGAAGCGCCTCGATCAGGTTGTGGCTGGCAAGGAAATACGTCAGCTCCGGGAGGCTTGCGATGACGGAGACGTCCTTGACCTGATTGTCGGAAATATCGAGCACGGAAAGACTCACGCAGTCCGAGAGCACCGAAATATCCGAAATCTCGTTATTGGACGCATAGAGCTCCTGTAGGGAGGTGTTCCCGGCGAGGCTCGACAGACGCGAGACGCCGCAGTTTTCAATATGCAGCCGCTCAAGCTCCAGGCAGCTGTTGAGATACGTAATGGACTTCACGGGATTGTTTGTCAGATACAGGTCTTTCAGATGCTCAAGCGCCGTGATGGCTGTGAGATCTGCGACAGAGTTGTTTGTGAGATCGAGGTACTCAAGGTTCGACAGCCCGACGAGGGGATTGATGGCCGTGACTGCGCAGCTTTCGAGCACGAGCTTTTTGAGCTCCGGCAGCGTGCCGATGGCCTCCAGAATCGAGGTCGGAAGCGTGGTGCCGGAAAGATCGAGCGTTTGCAGCGTCGTGAGCTGCGGGAGCACCGAAAGATCGAGCCCCGTCGCGTTTTGAATCGTCAGCGTCTGAAGCCCCGCAAAGCGCGTCAGATCGGAAATATCCTGTACGCCCTCGGGAAGCGTCAGCTCTTCGATTTCCCAGAGCTCATCGGACATAAGCGTATCAGACGCGGATTTTCCGAGAAGCTCGCGCACGTAGCGATCGAGCGTGCTGTCTGCGAGCTTGACTTCTTCGACAACGCTTCCGATCGTGTAGCCGCCATAGACGGCGTCGCTCACAAGGCCGTTTTCCGCGACCGTGACGACGACGACCTTGCTGTCTCCCGCCGCTAGGGTGACAGGCGCTTCATACGCGTCCGTTTCGATGGAGGGGTAGTCCTGATTGACGGCCAGATATGCCGTGCCGCCGGTGGCAGAAACGGAAACATCGATATATTCGCTGTAGTACCCGCTTTCGGGCGAAAGAACGGGCGGACGCGGGCGAAGCGCGTCGATCTGCGCTTTGACGTCGCTGCTTGTGATGCGGTCGAGCATCTGCTCGGCGTCTAAGATCTTGTCCTGCTCGATATACGTTTTGGAAAGCGCGACGTAGAGCTGCACGGACTCGGGGTTATTGGTAATGGCGCTGACAAGGGTATACTCGGCCTTCGTGTAGTTGCCGCTGTTGATATACGCCTGCGCCAGCCGGACGGGGAGGTTCGCGTTCTCGGGCGCGAGCTTGCAGGCCGTCTCATAGAGCGCGACGGCGCGGTTATAGCGTCCGGCGTCATAGAAATAGTCGCCCCAGTGGGCAAAGACGCTCATCGTCAAGTCCGGCCGCTGCACAAGGAAGAACCAGCACGCCCCGCCGATGATCGCGACGACAAGCAGCACAATCAAAAAAATCTTCAGAATATATTTCATCGCAGAAACTCCTGACAGCTAAAGTTACAGTTTGTCATATTATACGGCTTTCCCAAAAGCGTGTCAAGCGCGGCGTTATGTCAAGCGGCATATTTGCGGGCGCGCGGCCATACGATGGAGCAAAAGGAGGGGTTTCCATGAAAACAATCCTATCGTGCGCGCTCTTGGCGGCGCTGGCCTTCGGGCTTCTGCCGGGGATAGACAGAAATCCGGAAAAAGCGGACGACGGCCTTGTTCTTCTGGTCGAAGCGGATACATCGCAGGAAGCGCCGGCACAGACTGGTTCCGGTACGGCAGATATCGCCGAACCGGCGCAGGCTCCGGATGCTCAAACCGTCCGGCTTCTTGCGGGGGAGGATGTTCTTGAGCTTTCGATGCAGGAGTATCTGACGGGCGTTCTGCTCAGCGAAATGCCGGTAAGCTTTTCACCCGAGGCGCGCAAGGCGCAGGCGGTTGCCGCCCGCACGTTTACCTGCCGGAGGCTCCGGAATCCAAAGCATACACAAGCGGACGTGTGCGCCGATTCTGCCTGCTGTCAGGCGTGGACAAGTCGGGAGGAGCTGGAGCGGAAATACGGGGAGGAATTTGAATCGATCTGGAAGACGGCGCAGGAGCTTGTGCGGAAGACGGCGGGGGAGGTTATGACCTATGACGGCCAGCTCATTGACGCGGTCTATTTTTCCTGCTCCGGCGGGGCGACGGAAGCGGCGGTCGCGGTATGGGGAACGGACGTGCCGTATTTGCAGTCGGTCGAGAGCCCGGGAGAAGAACTCGCGCCCCGATTTTCCTCGCAGGCGGTCTTTTCGCCTGCGGAATTTTCCGAGATCCTGCTCGATGAAAACTCCGTTGTAGATCTGGGAGAAAATCCGGCGGCATGGCTGGGGGAGACGGCGTACACGGATGGGGGAAGCGTGGAAACGTGCGAGATTGGAGGCGTTTTCTTTTCGGGTGTCTCGCTCCGGCGAATGTTTGGCCTCAATTCCGCGCGCTTTACGCTCTCCTTTACGGACGGGCAGTTCGTGTTTGACGTGCGCGGCTTCGGCCATCGGGTCGGCATGAGCCAGTACGGCGCGGAAAACATGGCGCGGCTCGGCTTTTCCTACCGGACGATTCTTCTTTATTACTATCAGGGCGCGGAAATAGAGAAAAACATGGCATAAAAAATCCGCCCCGGGAAACCCGGAGCGGAAGCTTGATCTTAGAACAGGTTCAGAACGAAGGTCAGAACCAGGAACGCCGCGCCAATCCACTTGGTCGCGCTGGCGAGCTTTGCGTCGAGCGCCTTGGACTTGTTCTTGCCCATGAAGCTGTTGTCGCTGCCGGCGATGGCAGAGGACAAACCGGCGCT
>CAKUNY010000089.1 GCA_934668605.1 uncultured Oscillospiraceae bacterium
CACATCGCGTACCTCATCATGATCTGTACGCTCAAGCAGTCTCTGAGCCTGTCGATGCTCCAGACGCTGCTGCCCGGAAATCTGCCGGTGGAGGACGTAAAGCGCGCGTATTCCTCCTTTGCCCAGCGGCACAGCCTCTGCGCGCAGTATTTTGTCGACCAGGTGAAGCTCTCGGCCGCGGCCATGTTAGATCGCGAAATGGTCACAGAGCTTGCCGTACAGGACGCGACGGAGCTCATCGCCTCGGCGGCGATTTTAAGCGGCCTTGCCAAGCTCTTCGCCGAAAAGCTGCTGCTGTTAAAAGACAAGACGTTAGAAACCGGCGGCAGCATCGAAATCATCGAATAAAAACGCTCCCTCGATTCCCATGCAGAATCGAGGGAGCATTTTTTAGTGCTCTTCCCAATCGAGGCTCCTGCCGACGGCCTTATGCCAGCCGCGCAGGAGCTTTTCGCGTTTTTCGGGCTCCATTTTGGGCTCGAACGTCACGTCGCAGTGCCAGAGGCTCTGCAGTTCCTCGCAATCCTTCCAGACCCCGACGGCAAGCCCCGCCAGATACGCCGCGCCGAGCGCCGTTGTTTCGCGGATGACCGGCCTTCTTACAGGCTTTGCGAGCATGTCCGCCTGGAACTGCATCAAAAAGCCGTCCCGGCTCGCCCCGCCGTCGACTCTCAGCTGCGAGAGCGTCACGCCCGCGTCCTTTTCCATCGCGTCGACCAGATCATACGACTGATACGCAATGGATTCCTGCGCGGCTCTGATAATATGCTCGGGCTTTGTCCCGCGTGTGAGGCCGACCATCGCGCCGCGCGCGTACATGTCCCAATGCGGCGCGCCGAGGCCGGTGAACGCAGGCACAAGATAGACCCCGCCCGTGTCCGGCACCTTGGAGGCAAAATACTCTGCGTCTCTGGCTTCCCGGATAAACCGCAGCTCGTCGCGCAGCCACTGGATGACCGCGCCGCCGACAAAAATCGAGCCCTCGAGCGCGTACTGTACGCGCCCGTTTAAGCCGACGGCAATCGTCGTCACCAAGCCGTGCTCGCTTTCCATCGCGGTTTCGCCCGTGTTCATGAGCAAAAAGCAGCCCGTGCCATAGGTATTTTTCGCGTCGCCGGGCGTAAAGCAGCACTGGCCGAACAGCGCCGACTGCTGATCGCCCGCAATGCCCGCGATCGGCACCTGCACGCCCTGAATGTTGCAAGAGCCGTAGACCTCGGAGGAATTGCGCACCTCCGGCAGCATCGAGGCCGGAATTCCGAGCTCGCGCAAAAGCCGCTCGTCCCAGCAGAGCCTGTGGATATCAAAAAGCATCGTCCGCGAGGCGTTCGTGTAGTCGGTGACATGCACCCTCCCGTCCGTGAGCTTCCAGACGAGCCAGGTATCGACCGTGCCAAAAAGAAGCTCTCCGCGCTCGGCCTTTTCCCGCGCGCCGGGGACGTTATCCAAAATCCATTTGATCTTCGTGCCGGAAAAATACGCGTCCAGCACCAGACCTGTCGTTTTTTTGATGTAGTCCCTGAGCCCGCGCCGTTCCAGTTCGTCGCAGATCGAGGCCGTACGGCGGCACTGCCAGACGATGGCGTTGTAGATGGGCTTTCCGGTCGTTTTGTCCCAGACGACGGTCGTCTCACGCTGGTTCGTAATGCCGATGGCGGCGATGTCCCGCACATGGATATCCGACTGCGAAATGACCTCCATCATGACCCCGTAGATGCTGGAGTAGATCTCCATCGGATTGTGCTCCACCCAGCCGGACTGGGGGTAATACTGGGTAAATTCCTTCTGCGCGATCGAGACGATATTCTGCTCGTCGTCAAACAAAATCGCGCGGCTGCTGGTCGTGCCCTGGTCGAGGGCGAGAAGATAACGCGGCATGGAGTTTCTCCCTTCTTAATTTGGGGCAGCACCGCACAATTGCGTCGGCGCGCTTCGGCGGATCTTTTCCGCCAATCCCGCGGTTTGAAAAGCGAGAAATACACAAAGTATTCCTTCGCTTTCCAAACCTTGACTTGGCGAAAAACCTCTCGCCGAATCTGCTTGCCGAATTGTGCGGTGCTGCCCTGATATCAAAGCGTTTTGACGCGGTACTCGAAATTCTCGCAAATTAAGACGCTTCCCTCGCGGATCCCGTCCGGCAGCAACGCCAGCGCCACCTCCGTGCGCGTTCCGCTTTCGGATACCAGAACCGCGTAGTCTCCCGCGATTTCCGCGACCGTCCGTTCAAAAATCATGGCTGCTCCTTCCCGCCCGCAAGGGGGCGTTTTGTTTTTTCTGCGTCTACTATATCATACTTTCCGCCTTTTTGCACAACCTATTGCAAAAGAACACGGGAGGAATCTTCTATGAACCACGATACAAAGGCGCTTTTGCTCGAGTGCGGCGCGGGTGTCCAGATGGCCGTCGGCGCAATCGACGATGTGCTCGGCCAGACACGGGACAAAAAGCTGGAGCAGGCGCTTCTTTCCTGCCGCGAGGCGCACAAAGCGCTTGGGCAGCAGACGAAGGCGCTTTTGGATGCCGAGCACATCCCGGAGAAGGGCGCGAACGCGATGGCGCGCAGCATGTCCTGGCTCAAAACGAGCACAAAGCTTGCCGTCTCCCCCGCCGACGAGACGGTCGCCGACCTCATCACCGACGGCTGCAACATGGGCGTCAAGTCCCTCATCCGCTACCGCAACCGCTATCCGAACGCCAGCGAAACCGCGCGCAGCATCGCCGGGCAGCTCATCGACTCCGAGCAGACGCTCTGCAAGTCCATGCAGGCGTATTTATAATATTTGCACAATTTTTTAGCGCACGCAGCAAAATTTTTTCGTTGTGCTTTTTTCCCCCGTGGTGTATAATGGAAGCATCCAAAGAGCAAGGGGGAATCATCCATGACAAACAAAGTGATTACCATCAGCCGGCAGTTCGGCAGCGGCGGCAGAACCATTGGCAAGAAGGTCGCCGAGAAGCTCGGAATTCCCTACTATGACAAGGAGCTGGTCGATCAGGTGGCCAAGGAAAGCGGCTTCTCGCACGAGTTCATCGAAGAGATCGGCGAATATGCCTCCGTCACCAGCAGCTTCCTGTTCAATATCGCGGTTTCCGCCCATCCGATGGGTCTGATCGACACGATGTCCGTTTCCGACAAGCTCTATGTCTGCCAGACGAACGTGATTCGTGATCTGGCCGCGAAGGGGCCTTGCGTCATTGTCGGCCGCTGCGCGGACTTCATTCTGAAAGACCGTCCCGATACGCTGCACATCTTCATCCACTCCGACATGGAGCACCGCGCCGAGCGTATCGTGCGTCTGTACGGCGAGACGAAGCAGACCCCGCAGAAGCGCCTGCAGGAAAAAGACAGCAAGCGCAAGGTCTATTACAAGCACTACACCAACTGCAACTGGGGCGAAGCGGAAAACTACGACCTCTGCCTCGACTCCGGCACGCTGGGCGTCGACAAGTGCGCCGATATCATCTGCGACGTCGCGCTCATGCCGTAACGAACAAAACAGCACAAAAAACCCGGTCATGGAAACCTCCATGACCGGGTTTTTTAATTCTGCAAGGGAATACTATGCACGTTATGCGCGTTCCCGGGAAGTTCGTAGGGGCGGACGACTCTGTCCGCCCGGCAAAACGCACTTCCGAAACGCGAAAACCACCGGCGAAATCGTTGGTACCCTTGGGCGGACAGGGTCCGCCCCTACGCATATAAGGAAAATTCGAAAAATGTACTCATTCGTCGAGATCGACCTGGATGCCGTTGACCTCTACGCCGTCGTCGGCGCAGATGAGAAGATACTTGACCCCGCCGATAACGCGCGTCTGGACAAGGTCTGTGCGCTCGGGGTTTACTTGAATGGTCACGTCCGGCGTTTTGAGCTGGAACCTCTTCGCGTCGATGAGGTTCGCAGGGCTCAAAGCCGCGTCGGCTCCGAAGTGCTGGTCAAACTCAACGTTGAATTTCGCAAGCTTCGCCTCCTCGACGCCGCAGGTGGAAAGCACGTCCGATACCTCCTGGCGGCTGACAACGAGCGGCTCGTCGGATTTGAGCTCCTTGTGCGCCTCGATGTTCTGCCGCAGCTGCTCATGCACCTTCTGCACCAGAGGCAGACTGCAAGCGTCCTCCAGGGACTGGCTCAGGAGCTCTCCGAACGATTCCTTCTGCGCCTCGGCGGGCTCGGGCGGCTCTAATTTGAAAAGCGCCTGCACAAGCTCGGGGTGATTGTTCGCGAGGTTGTGGGAATAATACAGGCAGTTATAAAGATTCGTCCGCCGGCCGTCAAAGGCCGGGAAGAGAAAGCCGAGCTTGGGCGCGCCGACGGTGTAAGCCCCGCCCTGATTGTGAAATTCCTTTTCCTCCGCGTCATAGCGAAGCGCGGCCTTTCCGGGCTTTACGGGGCAGATGGCGCAGAGCACGTAGGAGAAAACTTCGCTGCCGTCGTCCAGATGCGCGCCGTCCTTGGCCTTGAAGGGCACGTCGTAGCGCTCGTGTGCAAGGAGGATCAGGTAGTGCTCCTCCGAGGTAAGAGCGTCCGTGATGGTCTTATAGAACGTTTCGAGCGCCTGTTCATCCTCTAACCCCGAGTCTCGCAGCGCCATGAGCAGCCGGTGCTCGTCAGAGTCCGCCACCTGGCTTGTTTTGAAGCTCAGGTCGATGAGGTTTTTTTCCTGCGCGCCGGACAGGACACGGCGGAAGATGGCCAGATAGCTCTCCTTGTCCTCCTGGCTCATGAGGGCGACGGACTCGCGGAAGGTGGATAAAATTTCGCCGCTGGATGAAACATAGCAGCCGCGCACGGCGGTCATATTGGTGCGATCGGGGCGCATTCTTCGCCGCAGCTCGCCGATTTCTTTCGATGTCATAGCAGTACTTCCTTTGCTTAAAGTGCGTGCAATATAGTATAACACAAATTTTCCGGCATTGCCACTACCGAAGCGGGCGCCCGTCTGTTAAAATGAAACGGAACAAAGAAGCGGAAGCGTTCGTCAAATCCCCAAACCCGAAAGGAGAACGAGATGGAATACAACGAAAATTCCTACTACCCCGGCCAGAGCCCGGACGACAATCAGCCCAAGCGGAAAAAGCCGCAAAGCCGCGGCTTCTGGAAGCTTCTGTGGCTGGTTCCCGTGCTTCTGATCATCGCCGGTCTGGCGATGGACTCTTTTTACACGCTGACAGAAGACCAGTACGCCGTCATTACGACCTTCGGCAAGCCCACGACGGTTTCGGCCTCGGGTCTACAGATGAAAATCCCGCTCGTCCAGCGCGTAAGCCTGGTGTCCAAGTCCATTCAGGGCTTCCCGCTTGGCTACCGGACGGACAGCAATGAATCGGTCGACGATGAGTCGCTCATGATCACGTATGACTATAACTTCGTGAACGTCGACTTTTATGTCGAGTACCGCGTGACAGACCCGGTCAAGTATCTCTATAACTCGAGCGACCCCGTCGGCATTTTGAAAATGCTCTGCCAGAGCTATATCCGCGACACCATCGGCCTTTACAACGTCGACAGCGTTATTACGACCGGCAAGAGCGAAATTCAGTCCGAGATCAAGCAGAAGGTCATGAACCGGCTCGAGCAGGAGGATCTCGGCATTCAGCTGACGAACCTCACGATTCAGGACGCCGAGCCGCCCACGCTCGAGGTACAGCAGGCGTTCACCGCCGTGGAAACCGCCAAGCAGTCGGCAGACACCGCGGTCAACAACGCGAAAAAGTACGCCAACGAGGTGACCCCTGCCGCCTCCGCCGACGCAGACCAGATCATCAAGCAGGCCGAGGCCTACCGCGAGAGCAAAATCAACGAAGCAGAGGGTCAGGCGGCCAGATTCACAGAGCTTTTCGCCGAGTATCAGAACTATCCGCTCATCACGAAGCAGCGGCTGTTCTATGAGGCGATGGAGGAGATCCTCCCCGACATGAAGCTCTATATCGTAGATGCCAATACGGGCGTGCAGACGGCGCTGCCGCTCGAGTCCTTTGCAAACGTCAGCATGGGCACCACGGAAGGAGGCGCGGCAAATTGAAAAAGGCACTCAAAATCGCAGTTCCGGTCATTCTCGCGCTGGCGCTCGTCGTCATTTTAGCGGGAAGCCTCGTTGTGACGCAGCCGGACGAGTATACGATCATCAAGCAGTTTGGCGCGGTCGTGAACATCGTCGACCAGCCGGGGCTGAGCTTCAAAACGCCCTTCGTCCAGTCGGCGGGCACGCTTCCCAAGACCGAGATGCTATATGATCTGGCGGCGAGCGACGTCATTACATCCGACAAAAAGTCGATGGTCGCCGACAGCTTCGTCCTCTGGAGAATCACCGACCCCCTCAAATTCATCCAGACGCTCTCCGGCAGCGTCGCGAACGCCGAAAGCCGCATCAACGCGGTCGTCTACAACAGCCTCAAAACTGTCATCAGCTCCATGAAGCAGGAGGCGGTCATCTCCGGCCGAGACGGCGAGCTTGCGGCGGCGATCATGGAAAACTTCGAGCAGAACTTTGATGATTACGGCATTACAGTTCTCGCCATCGAGACAAAGCGCATCGACCTTCCCGACGAAAACAAGGCCGCCGTCTATGAGCGCATGATCTCCGAGCGCGGCAACATTGCGGCCTCGTATGCTGCCGAGGGCGACGCGCAGGCCAAGCAGATCCGAAGCGAGGCGGACAAGTCCGTTGAGATCACCGTCTCTGAAGCAAAGGCGCAGGCGGAGCGCATCAAGGCCGAGGGCGAAGCGGAGTATATGCGCGTACTTTCCCAGGCGTATGACACGCAGGAGGAGGCGGACTTTTACGAGTTCATGCGCGCGCTCGACATGGCCAGAAACGCGCTGACGGGCGAAAACAAGACGCTTGTCATCTCGTCCGATTCTCCGATCGCGCAGATCTTCGCCGGACAGTGGGGGATGGCGCAATGACGCTTTATTTGCAGGAACAGATTTTCTCGTTCGACCATTTTGATATCTGGGACGAGGACGGTAACGTCAAGTATCAGGTCGACCGCGAGCTTTTTCAGTTCGGGCGCAAGCTCGTCGTGACGGACACGCAGGGGCGGGAGATCTGCTTTGTGCAGCACATTCCGTTCTCCATCCCGTGCTCGTATGAGCTGGCCGTCCCGGGCGGCAGCGTGCAGCTGGACAGGCACTTTTCTCTCTTCTCCCAGCGCTACTCGATCGACTGCCTTGCCTGGGAGGTCGCGGGCAGCTTCATGAGTCTGGACTTTTCCATCACGCAGGGAGAGCGGCTCGTTGCGCGCATCGAAAAGGCGTGGCCTGCGTTTCACGACCGCTACCGCCTCGAAATCGCGGACGAAAAGGATGAGCTCACCGCCCTGTGCGTCGTCCTCGCCATCGACGTCGAAGCCGAGCGGCACAACTGAGCGCGGCTCGAGAATTTTCCATACACGGACATATCAGGAAAAAACGCCCCCGATTCTGCATGAGAATCGGGGGAATTTTTTATTCGATGATCTCGATGCTGCCGCCGGTTTCCAGCGTCTTGTCCTTGAGCAGCAGCAGCTTTTCGGCGAAGAGCTTGGAGAGGCCGCTCAAAATTGCCGACGAGGCGATGAGCTCCGTTGCGTCCTGCACGGCAAGCTCCGTGACCATGTCGCGGTCTAACATCGCCGCCGCCGAGAGCTTGACCTGATCGACAAAATACTGCGCGCAGAGACTGTGCCGCTGGGCAAAGGACGAATACGCGCGCCGTACGTCCTCCTCCGGCAGGTTCCCGGGCAGCAGCGTCTGGAGCATCGACAGGCTCAGAGACTGCTTGAGCGTACAGATCATGATGAGGTACGCGATGTG
>CAKUNY010000090.1 GCA_934668605.1 uncultured Oscillospiraceae bacterium
GACTGATCCTTCATCGTCAATTTTCCGTTAGCTATAAATATGCCGCCCGCTGCATGACGTGAATTCACATACATATGTGCATACTCAGATCGATTCGGAGTCGAACAGTGTTCAATTTTCGCATGACCACTCATAATGGCTTGTCCATTCACTACATAAACACCGCCGGCTACAGCAGGGCCGCTGCAACCAGAAATCTTAGCATAATCCGTCATAGCAAAGCTGATAAAGTTTTGGGGATCATCCGTAGGCCTAGGATTAGGGCTAACAGAAGGCGGCATTCCCGTCTCGACTGCAACGCCATCTACTGAATAGACGTTATTGTTAGCAACAATCAGAGTTTTGCAATTGAGGATTGAAGCATAATTACTCATGGTAACCGAATCGATGGCATCCACTACACCTCGAGTTTTGGATGTACACTCATAAATCGAAGCGTTGTCCCTCATCGTAACGTTTACGCCGGAAATGGATGAAGCCATTTCACTTCCTGTGCTGGTGCAGTTATGGACGGAAGCATCCCCCTCCATGGTAATATCGCCTTTCGTACTCCATATTAAAGAACTCGCACCTTCGCAGTTATATATTTCAGCCTTATCAGATAAAATTATCTTTGAATAAGAGAATATGGTCGAAGTTACCTGATCTTCACCTGGATGACAACGGTTATTATAAATTTTGGCATCACCGCAAATCTGTACCGAAGCTTCAAGCATCAAGGATTCGCTTGCTTGGGAATTTATGATATTATCACTTGTCTTATTATCATGAATCGTTCCACCATCCATATAGAAACTCATACAGTTTATGGTGTTATAAAAGCCGTAATGCCCTGCTTCCACTTCTTCTTCCGGGCCGTTCTCCAGGATTTCGCCGCCGTGCATGGTTACATTAAGCGCGTGAGCCACCTTATTGGGATATCTTTCACCTATCACAGAACGTTTGAAATGTTTCATCCGAATGCCATCATTGATCTCGACTTCTCTCGCGCGTTGGAAGTTATTGGTATCATATCTCAGATCGCTTTCGACAAGACATATTGCACTTCGCGCACCATCGAATGTCAACAGATCGGATGACATTCCCTCTTGGCCGAGCGTCAATTTTCCGTTGTCGGTCCCTTCAGTGGATAACCGGAACATTGGTTTTTTCAAAGTAACAGTAACAGGCTTGCCCTCCTGAGCAATGATCGTAATATCGTCTTTGATATCAAAACTGGTATCGTAAAGTATGTTTTCAGGAGTATAGTTATCAAGCAGGCCGCTTTTAGTCACCGTAATCGTGCCGCCGCCGTTTTCATTCAGTGCCGTTACCGCTGCTGCTAAAGATACATTATCTCCTTTGGCACCAGTATTACTTTCGTAGGAGCACAAAGCGATTTCGGTAGGAAGCGGCTCCGGTGCAGGAGTTTCTGTTTCCTTTTCTGCCGGTGCTGCCGCAGGGTTTTCAACTGCCGGTGCTTCTGCTGCCGGTGCTGCCGCAGGGTTTTCAACTGCCGGTTCCTCTACAGGCTCTTCCGCCGGTTCCTCTGCCGCTTCTTCTGCTTTCGGTGCATCACCCTGCTCGACAAGAACGGGTGCATCCGCAGATTCTTCCGCTGCCCATGCCGCTGTCGGCATTATGGGAAGCAGCATGCAGAAACACAGCATGAGAGATAAAAAACGTTTCTTCAATTCTCTGTCCTCCATAAGTATAGAATATCTATCTGAAAAGCCCATCGCAGGCAGGCGTTGCCTTTGCTGCCGCGACGGTCGGGACAATACGCCGATCGACACGACGGCAGGTGTTTGGGAAGAGATGTGCAATGTTCTCTTCCCAAAGTGAAATTATAGGCGCATTAGGAAAAGAAGTCAAGGCCAACCTTAAGTTCCAGAACGAGACGAATACGCGGAAAGTGATAATAACTCCACATTGTGTTATTGTGATATATTATGAATGTACTTGATTCAAAATCCTGATATCTGTGCAGAGAAAGACATCTCTTCTGCTCTGGATAGATTTGAAAAACTCTGTGCTGATATCAATAAAGCACTTTGATAGCATCCCCTGATAGCTTTTTGATAGCAGAAAGTCGGATACCCCATAGGATTGGGATAAATGGCATCAAATCAAGTCAAATGGAATCAAACGTTCTATACAAAAAAGCTTAGACTGCATTTCGACTTGGCGAGTGGGAATAAAAATGAAACTGCCCGGAAAGTCTTGTCCTGCAAGGCTTTCCGGGCTTTTCTGTATGCAGCGATGATTGCAGCGCTGCAAGCTGTTTTTCCATCATAAAAATACGTGCGCAGCGCTGCGCCGGATACCTTCCTTCCTCGTTTTGACAGCGCTTTATATTTATGGTAAAATTCAGGTAAAACTTGCAACGGAGCGTTATGATGATGGATTCGATCGAGGAAAGGCAGCAGACTGACCATGCGGCGCAGGAACTTGTCTGTGTTTGCTGCGGAGAACGGTTTCTTTTCACCCGCGCGCAGCGGGAGCAGTTTGACCTCATGGGCTGGAACGCACCAAAAAAGTGCCCATCGTGCCGCAAGGAACAGAGAACTGCGCGGGAAAAGGCGGCTGAAGAGGCCAAACGCGAGGCATGGCAGCAGAAAAAGGCCGCGGACGCAGAAGTCTTCAACGCCTTATTAAAGCAGTGGCCGGTTCTCTCCTACGAGGAGATCCAGCCGAAAAACGATCATGTGCTCTACATTCTCGGCAACGGCTTTGATCTGATGCACGGCGTAAAGTCGAGCTACTACGAGTTCCGTGATTCTCTCGGCAAGCAGAACGTGCTGAGAACGACGCTTGAAGATTATCTGACGCCGGAGGATATCTGGGCTGATTTTGAAAATGCGCTTGCCCAGTTTGATGCTTCCATGATGGGCAGCCGCTTTCTGGTAGACAACTGGCTGGACGATATGGGCGCTTACAAGCCAGACGCCGGCGCGGCGGAGTATTTTATGGCGATCGAGGCGGCAGCCCAGCCCATCGGGACCATCGCGCAGGAGCTGCCCCGCCGGTTTCGCATGTGGGTGGAATCGCTCCGCATCGGAACGAAGGAGCGGCCGCTAAAGCAGATGTTCCGGAAGGGCAAGGTGCTGTGCTTTAACTATACGGAATTTGTAGAAACGCTCTATGGCATACCGGAGCAGAATGTCTGCTACATTCACGGCTGCCGGAGAAAACGGAAATATCACCCGAAAGACCGGCTGCTTCTTGGGCATATGCCCGGAGCCAGCGATGCGGCGTTTGCCTTCGCCGAAAAGGAACGGAAAAAGAAGCCGGATTCCTATCGCCGCGCCATGTGCAGCGCCGCACAGGCGCAGGTGATGCAGCTGATCGCGGACTATGACACGGAGCTCACAAAAGACTGCCGGGAGGTCATCGCGGCGCACGCATCGTTTTTCTCGTCGCTGCATGAGACGGAGGCGGTCGTCGTCATCGGTCATTCGTTTTCGCCGGTCGACTGGGATTATTTTTCCGAAGTCGCCGCAAACCTCCCGGACAGGAACCGCACGCACTGGTACTTCGGCTGTCACGGCCTGCGGGATCTGCATAATCTGGAAAAGCTTCTGCAAAGGCTGGCTCTCGACCGGTCATGCATATCGGTCTTCCGGACAGATGCGATCCATGCGGCGCCGCTGGCAGAGGAAGCGGTAAAAAATCCGGCCGGGAGCTTTCCGCAGGAGAAGCTTCGCTGCGTTTCCCCGGATGGCCGCTGGGCGGTTAAAACCCTTGCGCAATGGCTTACCATCGACGACGGGCAAACGCAAGCCGAAGCATATTCTGTCCAGATGCCGTCAAACCTCTCCCGGACATTTTTCTTTCCCGGAGGAACCCGCCTCTGCGTCGTCATTCGAGGCGTTGACCCGGCGGTTTTCCTGTTTCATTTGGAGGATGGCCGCTGGCGCTTTACCGGCGAACTGGAAAGCATGACAAATCAAAGTCTTCTGAACCCGCGGCTTCAGCACGTTTTTCTGACAGATCAGACGCTCTGCTTCGTCTACAGAAACCGTGTCCGGAAATATTCCCTTTTGGATGGGACGCTGCTCGAAAACCGGGCGCAGCGCAACGCCGAAAGCTGCCGCTATGAAGGAACGGATATCCGCAGGAAATTTTTGCGGCGAACCTGATTCCCGAAAGGCCGCTGCGCGCGCCCTTTGCTATAAGGATTGATACCGCTCCCGCGCCTCGCCATTCAGATGCCCGCGGGAAAATATACCATAATTTTCTCTACTCGTCATATGTTCTGTGCCTATAGTCCTTCCACTGCGGCAGAGGCAGGTTTTCGCGCAGGCTTTTCCCGATATCTTCGTAGTAATGGATCTTCCGCAGCACGTGGGCGTAGTCCTCTTTTAACTGCGCGAGCTGCGCCGTGACGGAATCCTTTCTCTGCTGCAAAAGCGCCAGAATGTCGTCCAGATGGGCGTTTTCGTCCGCTTCATACGAAAAAAACTGTCTGAGTTCAGCAATCGTCATTCCTGTGTTCTTAAAGCAGCAGATCGTCCGGAGCCGATTTACATGGCCATCCGTGAAAATCCGCTGCCCGGACGGCGTTCTTCCGACATTGGTCAAAATCCCCTCGTCTTCATAATACCGGATGGTCGACGCAGGGAGCCCGAACAGCTCCGATAGCTCCCGAATCGTATATTCCTTCATCTTTTCACTCCTCCCGGAATTTTTGCTTTTTCCTCTTGACTTCAAGTATACTTGAAGCGATAGGATATGTAAAGAACATCATCCATGTCAGGAGGAATCATCATGTATCAGGCGCAAAACACACGCTATCAGACCATGCGCTACTCGCGCTGCGGAAACAGCGGCCTCAAGCTTCCTGCCGTCTCACTCGGCTTCTGGCACAATTTCGGGGACACCTCGCCGTTTGACACCATGAAGCAGCTCTGCTTCACGGCCTTTGACCACGGGATCACGCATTTTGATCTGGCAAACAACTATGGCCCCGATCCCGGCAGCGCGGAGCGAAATCTTGGCCGCATCCTCCGTGAGGAGCTGGGCAGCTACCGTGACGAGCTCATCATCAGCACAAAGGCCGGCTACGAGATGTGGGACGGGCCTTACGGAAACTGGGGCAGCAGAAAGTACCTTCTCGCAAGCCTCGATCAAAGCTTGCAGCGCATGGGGCTTGCCTACGTTGATATTTTCTATCATCACCGCATGGACCCCGACACGCCGCTCGAGGAAACCATGAGCGCGCTCGCGCAGGCGGTCGCGTCTGGCAAGGCGCTTTACGTTGGTCTTTCCAACTATGACGGCGCGACCCTTGTAAAAGCCGCCAAAATCCTGAGCGACCTGCACTGCCCGTTCATCATCAACCAGAACCGCTATTCCATCTTCGACCGGACGATCGAGCAAAACGGCCTCAAGGAAACCGCCGCAACGCTTCAAAAGGGCATCATCGCGTTCAGCCCTCTGGCGCAGGGGCTGCTGACCGACCGCTATCTGTACGGCATTCCGGCCGACAGCCGCATTAAAACGGACGGACGCTTCCTGCGCGCGTCAGACTTAACAGGAAAGCGTCTGCGCCAGATCAAAGCCCTCCATGAAATCGCGAGCAGCCGCGGCCAGACGCTTGCTGAAATGGCGCTCAGCTGGATTCTGCGCGACGGGATCGTAACAAGCGTTCTGGTCGGTGCGTCCAAGCCGTCTCAGATTCTGGATAACATCAAGGCATTGGAGAATACCGCGTTTTCTGAAGAAGAGCAGACAGCGATCGATCAGATCACAGCGCTTTGATTTTCCCGAACGGCAGCATTGACGGCTGGCTTCTTTTGTAGTATAATCGTTATACATCGTTTGTTATAGATTAAGTATTACAGATTACATCAAAAGGAGAACTGTATTTGGACGTAAAAAAGGAAAATGATCTGTTAGAAGAAACCCTATCCATCGCCGGGGAGGACTACGAGAAGGCGTACCGGTTTTTGCTGGCCGCCTACGAAAAAACGCCCCAGAATTTTGGGCCGCAGACGCTCTATTTTCTGGCCTGTCTGGCGGGCGGCGCAAATCTGCCGGAGGCAGCGCTCGGCTGGCTGCGAAAGGCCATTACGGAAAATGGCTGGTGGTACCGCCCGGAGGTGCTGGTGGATGATGATCTTGCGCAACTGGAAGACAACCCCGAATTTCTCGCGCTGAAAGCCTGTTCCGACGCCCTGTATCAAAAGGCCGCCGCAGCGGCAAAGCCCGTGTTCTCGTGGAGTGGGAAATCGGCCTGCCATCTGTTTCTCGCCGTCCACGGAAACACACAGAATGCGCAGACCGCACGGGCGGATTGGGAGCCGGTCTTCGCGGAAGACAGCCGGTGGCAGCTGGAGACGATCCAGAGCGCCGAGCCGGACGGATACGGGACATACCGTTGGAGCTATGATGAACTCTCTTTCCTGCCGGTAGCCGGCGCATTAGAGCGCATGCAGGGCGAGGGCTACGAGAAAATCGTGTGCGGCGGCTTTTCTGCCGGCTGTGATATGCTGCTGCGCGCCATCGCGCTTACCCCGGCGCGCTGCGATTCTCTGGTTCTGCAAAGTCCGTGGATCCCATTCTTGCAGGAGCACGCGGACACTCTCACGCAGGCACTCCGGCAAAAGGAAATTGCGCTTCGGATTTTCTGCGGCGCGGACGACGAAGACTGTCTTCCCCTGGCGGAGCAATTATTTGCCGCCGCGAAAGAGGCTGGGCTTTCCGTGACGCTTACGGTGCAGGAAAACAGCCGCCACCAGTTCCCGGCTAAGCCGTATACGATGCAGGAGCTGCCGGAGGCGCTGGCATGAGCGAGGTGCGCGCGAGAGTGATCTCGCAGGAAAAGGGGCTGTATCGAATCAGCCGCGAGGCGGAGGTAAAGCAGGCAAGCGTCTCGGGAAAATACCGCTATGAAGCGCAGACTGTTTCCGACTTCCCTGCCGTGGGCGATTTTGTCCTTGCCGAATGGCCGGAGACGGACGACCCGGCGATCATCCGAAGCCTCTTCCCGCGCAAAAGCTGCTTTCTCCGGAAAGCCGCCGGTAGCGCGAAGCAGGAGCAGATCGTTGCTGCGAACGTTGACACGGTATTTCTGTGCATGTCTCTCAACCAGAACTACAACCTCCGCAGGCTCGAGCGCTATCTCGCCTGTGCATACGACAGCGGCGCCGAACCTGTGGTCGTTCTGACGAAGGCCGATCTGTGCCCGGACGTAGCGCAAAAAATCGCGGAGGTGCGCGCCGTGGCGCCCGGCGTGGAGGTTTTGACCGTCTCGTCTCTGGAAGGCGATTTTGACGCGGTGCTGCCGTATATCCTTCCCGGAAAGACGATCGCGTTTCTCGGCTCGTCCGGCGTCGGAAAGTCCACGCTGATGAACCGGCTCCTCGGAAGCGATGCCCTCGCAACAGGGGCAATTGGAACCGGCGACAAGGGGCGGCACACCACCACGCACCGGGAGCTGATTGCTCTTCCAAACGGCGCGTTCCTGATCGACACCCCGGGCATGCGGGAGCTCGGTCTGTGGGACAGTGACGGCGGCATTGACGCTGCGTTCGCAGACCTGGAGGCACTCACCCACAGCTGTAAATTTTCAAACTGCACCCACACCGCAGAGCCCGGCTGCGCAATTTTAAAGGCGCTGGCAGACGGCACGCTGGACGCCGCCCGATGGGAGTCGTTCCGGAAGCTCAAAGCAGAAAATGCAAGTATGGCGTATGCGGTGCATGAAAAACCTCGTAGAGTTTCGCCCCGCAGGGCGAAATAAAGTGGAAATCCATGTTATCCGGCGGCTTTGCCGACCGGAA
>CAKUNY010000091.1 GCA_934668605.1 uncultured Oscillospiraceae bacterium
AAGTCGGTTCCGCCTCTGCCCAGCAGACGGATCAGCGACCGGCAGCACTTGCACGCAAGCACCGCGAAAAATACCTTGATTTTCATGCCACAGTTATACCACATTTCGCGGTGACTGACAAGGGTGCTAAAATTTTATGACAAATAGTTACGATTTGTTTACAAATTAACTCTTGCCACGGTTGTCATAATCTGATATAATTTGACACGTAGTTTTAGATGGGGGTGGTATGTGTGCGGTTTATCTCGTGGAACGTCAACGGCCTGCGCGCCTGTATGCAAAAGGGCTTCGCGGATTATTTTGCCGCGCTTGGCGCTGATTTCTTCTGCCTGCAGGAGACAAAATTGCAGCCGGAGCAGATCTGCGTCGACTTTCCGGGATACTTGCAGTTCTGGAATTCCGCCGAGAAAAAGGGCTATTCCGGCACGGCTGTTTTTACAAAGCACGCGCCCCTTTCCGTCACCTACGGCGTCGGCGTTGACGATCTCGACCACGAGGGACGGATGATCACGCTTGAATACGAGAAGTTTTACCTCGTCACCTGCTACACCCCGAACGCGCAGGATTCTCTCAAGCGCATCGACCACCGGCTTTCCTGGGACGACGCGTTCCGGGAAAAGCTCCAAGAGCTGGACGCTCGGAAGCCCGTTATCGCCTGCGGAGACTTAAATGTCGCGCATCAGGAGATCGACCTCAAAAACCCGGGGCCGAACCGCGGAAATCCCGGTTTTTCCGATGAAGAGCGCGAGAGCTTTACGAAGCTGCTGGCCGCCGGCTTTACGGATACCTTCCGCTTCCGCAATCCCGGGCTTGCAGGCGCGTACTCCTGGTGGAGCTACCGCTTCCATGCGCGCGAGAAAAACGCGGGCTGGCGCATCGATTATTTTCTCGTCTCCGACCGGCTGCAAAGCGCGATTGAAGCCGCGCCGATCTACAACGAGATTTACGGCTCCGACCACTGCCCGGTCGGACTGGAACTGAAGGAGGAACTGCTATGAAAATCTGGAAAAGACGTGCGGCGCTGATTCTGGCGCTCGTGCTGCTGCTCTCCACGGGCGTTGTGGCCGCGGGCGCAAACTACAGCTCGTGGTTCGCGCCGTATTATAAGGAAATGCAGGCGCTCGGCATTCTCCCTGCCTCCTTTACGACCGGCGATCTGACCACCACCATCACGCGCGGCGAGATGAGCGAGCTGGCAGTCGTGGCCTTCGAAAAGGCGACGGGAAACGTCATTGACGAGCTCGAGCGCACCGACTATTTTACAGACACCACGGATAAAAACATCCTCAAGGCGCATGAATACGGCATCGTGAGCGGCTACCCGGACGGAACGTTCCAGCCGGACAAGACCCTCACGCGGCAGGAATTCTTCAAGATCATCCAGAACTTCTGCCGGGCCGCCGCCTATACCTCGACGCGCTCGAAGGATCTCGGCTCGTTCGCAGATTCCGGCGCCATCGGCTCCTGGGCGCGCGAGGCCGCGCAGCTGTGCGTATCGAACGCGTTTGTCGACGGCACAAAGTCCGGCTCCGCCACCTATCTCCGCCCCACCGAGGGTGCAAGCCGTCAGGAGGCTATGGTCATGTTCCTCCGCGCGTATAAGGACGTGCGGCAGTGGTATAACGTCAACATCACAACGGCCAGCGTCGAGGTCAACGAGAGCGATCTGAACGTCACCGTCACCGCCGTCAGCAAGACCATGTACGTCGCGACCGACACGCTGAATGTCCGCGACGCGTGGCTCTCCAGCAGCACGAAGGTCGGCACGCTCAAGAGAAATCAGGCCGTCACCGTCACCGGCAGCTGCTCGAACGGCTGGTACCGTATCCAGTACGAAGGCCACACCGCCTACGTCTCCGGCCAGTATCTTTCGAACGAAGCGGGCGGCGCGGGCTCCGGCTCCGGTTCGTCCGGCGGCACGGTCAGCGGCGGCGGCGCGGCAGCGGATATTGCAAACTTCGCAATGAGCTTCATCGGCTATAGCTACGTCTGGGGCGGCACATCGCCTTCGACCGGCTTCGACTGCTCTGGCCTCATGTACTACGTCCTGACGCAGTACGGCTACAGCATGAAGCGCGTGGCAAACGACCAGATGACGCAGGGCACAGCCGTTTCGAGAGACAGCCTCCAGGTCGGTGACCTCGTCTTCTTCGGCTACGGAAGCTACGCCAACCACGTCGGCATGTACATCGGCAATGGCAACTTTGTCCACGCCTCCACGCCGTCCACGGGCGTTCGTATCAACTCCCTCAACGAGACGTATTACAACACAAGATACATCGGCGCGCGCCGCATTATCTGACAGAAAAACGTCCAGCGCCCTCCCGGAAAAATTCCGGGAGGGCGCTTTTTTGTATCCGTGCGACCTTTCCGTAGGGGGCGATGCCCACATCGCCCCGGCAAATAAAACCGATTTTACGGAAATCTGCGGCGAATTCGTAACTTCCCAATAGAGCGATGTGCTCAATCGCCCCCTACGGCTTTAAAAGTCCTTGTCTGCTTCAGTAGCTGCTGATCGGCAGCGAATCGTCGTCTGTGCCCTTCTCAACGCTTTTGATCTGGATATAATAGCTGTACTTTTCGTTCACCTGCACCAGCACGCGGTCGCCCGCCTTGTGCCCCATGACGGCCTTGCCGACCGGAGACTCCTTGCTGATGAGCCCCTTGAGGGCGTTCTGCCGGAGCGTCGTGACAAGCTCGATGGTCTGCTCCTCGTCGTCCTCTTCGATGTAAATGACGACCTTGTCAAAAAGCCCAATCTCGTCCGGCTTGGAGTCCGTGTCAATGACCTTCGCGGTCTTAATCATGCGCTCTAAGTAGCGGATGCGGCTGTCATTGCGGCGCTTTTCCTGCTTGGCCGCCTTATATTCAAAGTTCTCGCTCAAATCGCCAAACTCGCGCGCCGTCTTCACATCCTCGAGAATCTTCGGCCGCAGCTCCAATTGACGATACTTGATCTCATCCTGCATTTTCTTGATGTCTACAGCAGTCAGTTCATCATTCATGACGATCCCTCCAATACAAGCTATTTTACACTCTTTTTCAGAAAATGCAAAAGGAATTTGCATTTTTCCGCCGATGTGCTATGATAATCGAAAGATCAAACCGGAGGCTCCCACATGGAATACATTGCCCGCATCCGCTCGGATTTCCCCACCAAATTCGGCATCCCGCGCCAGTCAGGCCTGACCGGCGATTTGCGCTCCAAAATCGTCTTCGAGCCCGCCTATCGGAATCCGGACTTTCTGCGCGGCATCGACAGCTGGAGCCACCTGTGGCTTCTCTGGCACTTTGACCGCATTGAAGACGGAAAATTCTCGCCCACCGTCACACCCCCGAAGCTCGGCGGCAAAACGCGCGTGGGGGTCTTTGCGACCCGCTCTCCCTTCCGCCCGAATCCGATCGGCCTTTCCTGCGTGAAGCTCGTGGAAGTCGCTCTTCACACGAAGGACGGCCCCGTTTTATATGTCGCGGGCGCAGATCTGGCAGACCAGACCCCCATTTACGACATCAAGCCCTATCTCCCCTACGCCGACTGCCATCCGGACGCGACCGACGCGTTCGAAGAAAGCCGGAACGCATCGCCTCTGGAGGTCGTCTTCCCGGACGCGCTCCTGCAAAAGATCCCGCCGGAAAAACGCGCGGGACTCCTGCAGGCGCTCTCCCAGAATCCCCGCCCCGGCTATCAGCACGACCCGAACCGCCGCTATGGCTTCAATTTTGCGGGCTTCGACGTGCGCTTTCAAATTGACGGCGATACGCTCACTGTCGTCGAGATCGTCACATTATAGGTTTTTGGGAGGAGGCAGCCATGACGAAAAAGAAGACGGCGCTTCTGGCCGTTCTCGCGGCACTGGTTCTGCTTACATGTCTTCTCTGCGCGCAAAAAAGCACCGGGAAGCATCGGGTGTTTTCAGACAGCGATTTTTTGTCCGCCGAGGAAAAGGTATACGGCCTGTCCGTCATCTGGAACACGGCGAAAACATATTACGGCATGTGGAATCAGGTTCCCGATCTGGATTGGGACGCAGAATATCAGGCCGCCATTGGGCGCGCATTGGAAACCGACAGTCTGTACGCGTATTATAACGAACTGAGCGCGTTTACTGCGCTTCTTCGCGACGGCCATACGCAGCTTGGCTGTATCGACGAAGATTTTCAGACCGCCTTGCGCACCGGCCGCGGTTTCTGGGTTTCCCCCATTTCGCTTCGGTATATGGAAGGCACCTTTGTGCTGAGTAGTGCGCCGCGCAGCACCCTCGCTAAAATCCCGCTCGGCTCGACGGTCACCGAGATCAACGGGCTTCCGACGGGCGAGTATTTAGAGCAGGAATACGGCCGCTATGTGGGCTGCTTCACGCACGGAAGACGGGAAGATAAGCTGTCCGAAAAGATGCTGCTGATTGATGAAGCGAAAGAACTGACCGTCTCCGGCTTTACCCCGGACGGAGCGGCGTTCCGCGTCGATTTGTCCTATGCGGAGCACGCCGGGAAACGAGAACAGCTGCCGGATGATCTCAGCATGGAGCTGAAGCGCGATGTGACCGCCCATGACTCTTTCAGGAGCTATGTCGTCGCGGATACGATCTATGTGGCAGAGATCACGTCCTTTGCTAACCCTGCCCTGCCGGAGGAATTTGCCGCGTGGATTGACGAAACGCGTGAGAAAGCGACGGCCTACATTCTGGATGTTCGCGGAAACAGCGGTGGGAGCGACGGCAACGCGTTTGCGGTTCTGCGGCATTTTGCCGCGCCGGAGGATATGGGCACGATGACGGTCTACAAGCAGTATGTCGACCCGACGCAGGTCACGAATGCACTCGGTATGAAGGACTTATTTGAAGCGCTCGAACCCGGTTCCGAGCTGGAACAGTATTATCAGGGCGGACTGGATATGTACGCGCACCGGTATGTTGTTCCCTACGACAAGAGCCTGTCCGCGCCCGAATATGCGAACGAGACCGAAGCGGCAGAAGCGGAAGTGCCCGCTGTGCGCCTCTGCACGCAGCCTGTCGCTATTTTAACAGACTGGAACTGCGCCTCCGCCGGAGACGACTTTGCTGTTTTCGCGAAGGGCGCGCCCAACGTGACCCTGATCGGCACGAATACCGCCGGCGGCACCGGGCAGCTCTTGTTGACGGAACTTCCCGGAAATTTCCGTTTTGCCGTGTCGACCTATAACTGTGTCATGGAGGATGGCACACCGGTCTGCAACCACGGCGTACAGCCGGATATCTGGTGCGAGCAGACGGTTGCAGACGTGCTTTCCGGGCGGGATACGGTTCTTCTGAAGGCCATCGAGTATCTGAAAGAAATCCATTAAAACGCAGCTTCCCAAAGCTCTGGGAAGCTGCGTTTTTGGAAGCTTTGATTGAATTCGCGATCGGGGATTTATTCAGCGCTTTCTCAGTAATCGACACGCATGAGGCTGAGTCCCTGCGGCGGTGCGGTATAGCCTGCTGTCTGCCGGTCGTGCGCATCCAGCGTATCGCGCACGCTCTCGACGGTTCGTTTCCCCTGCCCGACCTCCAGCAGCGTCCCCACCAGAATGCGAACCATGTTCTGCAAAAAGCCCGTGCCGTGGAAATTAAAATAGATGTAGTCCTTTTTACGGACGATCTCAATGGAGTCGACGATGCGGATCGTCGATTTTTTCATCTGCGGGTTCGAGCAGAAGCTTTTAAAATCGTGCTCCCCCGTCAAAATCTCCGCCGCGCGCTGCATGGCAGAAACATCCGGCACGTAATCGAGCGTCGTCACATACTTCCGGTTGAAAATCGGCTTTGTATCGCCAACATAGCAGGTATACGTGTAGAGCTTTCCCACTGCGCGGTATCTGGCATGGAACCGGTCGGCGGCAAATTTCACCTCGTCCACACAGATATCGTCCGGCAGATATCGGTTCATATAGTCTCGAATGTCGTCCGGCTGCATCTCAGTTTCCAGATAGCAGTTGGCAACCATCGCCCTCGCGTGTACGCCAGCGTCCGTCCGCCCCGCGCCGATCACGTTCACATCCGCGCCCGCCATCCGGCTGAGTACGGCCTCGAGCTTTCCCTGTATAGTATCTCTTCCCGGCTGCCGCTCCCAGCCATAGTAGCGCGAGCCGTCATAGGAAATCGTCAGTTTGAGATTTTTCATAGCTTCTTCTCTTCAAAATTTTTTGTATACCGGCACGCCGGGAAATTGGAGCAGCCCCAGAATTTTTGCCCCTTCCGCGCGCCAGACTGTCCCGTGCGCAGCACCATGTTTGCCCCGCACTTCTCGCACACCGGCACCCGGAAGCTCGCCGCCTTCTGCATGCAGCGTTCCTTCGGCTCCGGCGTTTTCAAAACATCCGCGTAGCGAATGGCCGTACACGACGCTCTTCGCGCGATTTCGATCGCCAGCATGTCATAGAGCTTTGACAGCTCCTCTTCGTTCATGCCGGAGGCCAGCTTCCGCCGCACATAGACCTCCGGCGCGCAGCCGACCTTCTTTTTAAAGCTCTCCAAAAACCGCTCGCGGTCACTTTTCGCCTTTCGTTTCGGGTACATACGCCCACCTCCCGGCACTTTTTCGTTCTGTCCTTCCTTATCGGAACTGCATTTCCTCTCCCGCCGCGTCGTAAAAACCGAAAGTGTCCGATGAAGCCGGCGGGATGATATAGACATACGACAGCTCCTCCGGCAAAAGCGCAATCAGAGCATATCGTTTTTTCATCGCGGTTTCTCCTTCTATGCGTCAAAGCCGGACACTTCTTCTTTACCAGTATACCATATTCACCGCCGCTTCGCCACTGTACAGCTTCAAAAATAATTTTTCCATCGCCGAAAAAGCGCTTGACAAAACCGTGTCGCTGTGTTACTGTATTATCAACGTAATACAGTAACACAGGAGGTACGATATGTCCTGGGAATTTCAAGACCACCTGCCCATCTACGCCCAGCTCATGGACACGCTCAAGCGCCGCATCATCACGGGGCGGTATCTGCCCGGGGAAAAGCTTCCGTCCGTGCGGGAGCTTGCCGCCGAGGCCGGTATCAACCCCAACACCGTCCAGCGCGCGTTTTCGGAGCTGGAGCGCGAAGGGCTCATCTACACCCAGCGCGCAACCGGAAAATACGTCACCGAAAACGAGGCGGATATCAAATCTGCCCGGCAGTCGCTTGCCAAAACGCAGGTTGCGGATTTTCTGCGCGCCATGCAGTCTCTCGGCTTCAGCGTGGGCGATGTGATCGTCCTGCTGCAATCGTTCAATGAAAGTGAGGAGGAATCAAACCATGCCGATTCTGGAATGTAACAGCTTAACCAAGACCTACGCGGGCGTCACCGCGCTCGAACACATCGATCTTGCCATCGACCCCGGCCGCATCGTCGGCCTGCTCGGCCCCAACGGCAGCGGCAAAACGACGCTCATCAAACTCGCCGCCGGGCTTTTGCAGCCCACGCAGGGAGAAATTCTGATCGACGGAAAAAAGCCGTCCCCCGAGACGAACGCAGTCTTATCCTATCTTCCCGAGCGCATCGCGCTGAGCCAGTGGATGAAGGTCACGCAGGTGCTCGACTTCTTCTGCGATTTTTATAAGGACTTCGAC
>CAKUNY010000092.1 GCA_934668605.1 uncultured Oscillospiraceae bacterium
GGATAGAGCCACGACGTGTCCTGCAGCAAAAATGAATCCCGCGTCCAGCGCATGGAAGCCCGTCCGAGCAGCGCGCCGGAGGGCGTGCGGATCTGCACCGCGTCCACGCTGTCCAGCTGCGTAAGCGTCATCGTCAGCCCCGCCGCGGCAAGCGTCCGCGCGTAGCCCGTGAGCGACGCGTACATTTCGTTCATTTCCAGCGTCAAAACGCCCTTCTGGAGCTTCGTCCCCGTGCAGATCGTCCCGTCCGGAAACAAGGAAACAAGCCCCTCGTCCTCCGGCGGCTGAAGGTACGCTTCCAGAACTTCCTCCACGCTGACATCGCCCCCGAGCGTCACCCGCTTTTCCGTGAGCGCGCCTGTTTCACTTGCAAAGCTTTCATCGTTCGTGCCGTCGGCGCGCCGGTAATAGAACGTAAGCTGGTTCTCCCCTGCCGGGATTCCCTGCCCCGTGCATCCGCAAAGAAGCGCAAGCAGAAGAAGGATCGCCAATATCCTACGCATCGCCGTCATCCTCCTCCAGCTCAAAATACGGCATGCGGACGGTAAATTTCGTCCCTTCCCCCTCCTTGGAGGAAACCTCGATCGTTCCGAAATTCCGCTCTACCAGCTCGTGGACGATCGAAAGTCCAAGTCCCGAGCCGCCCGCCTGCCGCGAGCGCGCCTTATCCACGCGGTAAAAGCGCTCAAAAATGTGCTCGATGGCGTCTTGCGGAATGCCCATGCCCGTATCCTCCACCAGAAGTTCCGCCTCGTCCTGCGTGTGGCGGACCGTCACATGGACGCTTCCCCCGGCGTGGTTATACTTGATGCCGTTTTCAACGAGGTTAAAAATGATCTGATACGCGTCGTCCTCCATCGAGAGCACATAGCAGCCCCTGTCCAGGTTCGCCGTCAGCTGGATCTGCGTCCGGTCGGCCAGCGGCACGAGCATCCGGAACACCCGGCGCACCGTTTCGCCCAGATCGACCACCTCATGCTCGCAAGTCGTCTGCGCGTCGGCCTTGCTGAGCGTCAGGAGCTTCTGCGTCATGCGGGTCAGGCGGTCTGACTCGTTTCCGATGTCGCTGACAAACTCCCGCATCGTGTCCGCGTCCATATCGTTCTGCAAAATGGAATCGGACAGCAGCTTGATGGAGGCCAGCGGCGTTTTGAGCTCGTGCGACGCGTCGGATACAAACTGCCGCTGCGTCGCCTCGGACTCCTGCAAGCGGTCGGTGAGCTTATTGAACTCGGTGGCGAGCGTTGTATATTCGTCGTCGCCGCGCATCTGGATTTTGTGGCTGTATTCGCCCTCGCGGACAAGGCGCATGGACATGAGGATCTTGCGCATGCGCTTGGAGCTGACGACAGAGAAAATCGCTGAGCACGCGACAATGCCGCCGAGCAAGATCCACGACCCGCGCAGAATATTCCGCTCGAGGTTTTCGATGATCTCGCCCTGCTCCGCATCAAAATCCATCACGTACACGCAGCCGATCGGCGTTGCACGCGACATGATAGGAACCGCTGCGAAGCTTTGCAGCGCGCCCGCGTGATACGCGCAGTGGAACACGTCGCTCCCGCCCAGCGCCTGCACGACCGCCTCCAGAAGCGCATACTGCCCCACGGCGTTCTGCCGGACGGACGAATCGTAGAGCACCTTTCCCTCGCCGTCGGTGATGAGAAGGCGGCTGACGTTGATATCGCCGAGGACGGAAATGACCTGGTCGACCGTCTCCGTGCTCAATGTCTCCGCCGTTTCAAACGACGACGCGACAACCTGGATCTTATCCTGCACCGAGGCGTATTTGGCCTGAAACATCAGCTCGCGCGTGTTGCTCGCCGAATAGATATTCAGAAACACCAGCGCAAGCGACGCGATCACCATATATGCCAGCGCGTTTCTCAGCTGCGAGCTGTTGGAAAACAGGCGAAGATGGCGTTTAGAACTTGAAATAGTACCCCACTCCCCACTTGGTCATAATATGCTCCGGCGCGGCAGGCTTGCGCTCGAGCTTTTCGCGGAGCCTGCGGATGTGTACGTCCACGGTGCGGATATCGCTGCTCGTGTCGTAGCCCCAGATGGCGTTGAGAAGCGCCTCGCGCGAATAGACCCGGTTCGGGTTGCGCATCAGAAGCTCCATCAGGTCAAATTCCTTCGCCGTGAGGTCGACGAGCGTTCCGTCGTTAAACGCGTCGCGCGCGTCGCGGTCTAAGGTAATATGGTCGCAGACAAGGCGGCTGTCCGGCTTTTCCTCCTGCCGGCGTCCTGACTTGCTGCGGCGGAGCAGCGCCTTGATTCTCGCCTTGAGCTCTAAAATATTGAAGGGCTTCGTCAGATAATCGTCCGCCCCGTGCTCAAAGCCCATAAGCTTATCCATGTCGTCGGCTTTCGCAGTTAACATAATGATCGGAACGTCTGAAAATTCGCGGATCTTGCCGCAGGCCTCCAGCCCGTCGAGCCTTGGCATCATGAGATCCAGCACGATCAAATCGGGGTTCTCGCTCCCCGCCAGCTCCACGGCCTCCATGCCGTCCGAGCCCGTGATCACATCGTAGCCCTCGTTCTCCAGATTAAAGCGTATGCCCTTGACGAGCAGCTTCTCGTCGTCTACTACCAGTATCTTCATTTGGTATCCTCCACCCTTACAAGCTCCCTGAGGCCTTCAAACGTCGCCTCGCCGATTCCGTCTACATCCATCAGCTGCTCCGGCGCAGAGAAGCTGCCGTATTCCGCGCGGTAATCCAAAATTCGCTGCGCAAGCTTCTCTCCGATTTGAGGCAGCGTCATCAGCTCCTCGAGCGTCGCGGTGTTGAGATCGATCGGATACGAAACCGCCGCTTCGTCCGCTTTCCCGACCGCCGCCGCTTCTATATTCGTCTGCGTTTTCTCCTCCGGGGCAGTCACAGCTTGCGCCGTCTGTGCACTTGCGCGCCCGGTCTGCGCCGAAACCTCATAGGTCACGGTGTTTCGCCCCGCGAAAAAGCCGAGCGAGAAAACGACAGCTAACACCCCCGCCGCCAGAAGCAGCACCGTCTGTTTGTTTGGCGTTCTCATCCGGCGCACCTCCCTGGAAGATTGACACAGCGCTCATTTGCCGATATAATATTCTAGCACACATGGTGCATTCCCGGCAATGCCGATTCAATAAAATGGTGATGATTGATGAAAAAAACAAGAATTTTAGCACTTCTTCTCGCGCTTCTCTGCGCGCTGAGCTGTCTGACGCTTCCCGCTCTGGCCGCCGCGGAAAACGCTGCGGAGGAAACAGCCGCAGCTTCTGACGACCCTGCCGCCGATGATACCGCGCAGGATGCGCCGGAAGACACGACCACACAGGAGGCCATCGTCTCCGCTGACCCCAATTTCACGGTCGCGGCCAAGGCGGCGCTTCTCATTGACCTCAACACCGGACGGACTGTCTATGAGCAGGACGCGGACGAGCGCGTGTATCCCGCGAGCCTGACCAAAATCATGACGTGCCTGATCGCGCTTGAAAACGGCAATTTGTCGGATGTGATCACCATCGACGAGGCCGCGCTCGCCGGGCTCGATCAGGACAGCAGCGTCGTCGGTCTTCAGGTCGGCGAACAGATCACGCTTGAGAACCTTCTTTACTGCATGATGGTGCACTCCGGCAACGACGCGGCAAACGCCGTGGCCGAGTATATCGCGGGGTCGACGGCGGACTTTGTCCGCATGATGAACGAACGAGCCTACGAGCTCGGCTGCAAGGACACGCACTTTAATAACCCCCACGGTCTGCACGACGAGAGCCACTACACCACCGCGCGCGACTTAGCCCGCATCACGCAGGCGGCGCTCAAGAGTGAAAACTTCCGGCAGATCGTCGATACCGCCGAGTATGTCATTCCCGAGAGCCCGACCGGAAAGGAGCACAAGCTCAAGACCACGAACCTTTTGATCTACGAATCGACCGGCAACTCCCTGTATTATCCCCGCGCAACGGGTGTCAAAACCGGCTACACGAGCGCGGCCGGCCGCTGCCTCATTGCGACGGCGGAGGACGACGGCATCCGCTTTCTCTCCGTTCTTTGCGGCGCGAAGACCACGATTCAGGAATCCGGCGACCTTCTCATGGAGAGCTTTCCGGAGACGATCAAGCTGCTGGACTACGGCTTTGACAATTACTCCTACGTAACGGCGCTCTCGCCGCTTTACCCCATCGATCAGGTGACCGTTCTCAATTCGGCAGCCTCCGAAGCTGTCGCCGTCGCGCCCGCAAAGGACATTCGCATTCTGCTGCCCGCCAACTATAACCCCGAGGCGCTGCGCACGGAGATTCTGCTGGACGCGAAGGAGGTCGAAGCGCCGGTATCCGAAGGCCAGAAGCTCGGCATTGCCCGGGTGTATTACGGCAAGGAACTCATCGACGAGACAGACCTTCTCGCGATTGCCGACGTCGCGCGCTCGGAGCTCTCGTCCGTTGCAACGAACTCTACGGCCTATATCCAGCAAAACTGGTGGAAATGGATCGTCTTTCTGATTCTTGGTGTAATCGCGGCATTTCTGGTGCTGCTGGTGCTGCTGCAAATTCGCCGTAAGCGCCTGCGCCGCATGCGCATGGAAAAGCGCCGCCGGGACTTAGAAAAGCAGTATCGCCGCCGCTACCGGAACGACCGGGAAGAATAGCTTTTGAAAGGAGCTGCGCGCATGGATTGGGAAACGCTTCGCGCAACGTGCCTGCAATGCACGATGTGCCCGTTGTGCCAGACGCGGCACAACGTCGTCTTCGGCGTGGGGCCGACGGACGCGGAAATTCTCTTCGTCGGCGAAGGCCCCGGAGAGCAGGAAGACCTGACGGGCGAGCCGTTTGTTGGCCCTGCCGGAAAGCTACTCGACGACATGCTGCGCATCATTGACCTCGGACGGCACAACTGCTATATCGCGAACATCGTCAAGTGCCGCCCGCCGCACAACCGCGATCCCCTCGGCACCGAACAGGACGCGTGCATCGGATATCTTCGCAGGCAGACGAAGCTTTTAAATCCCAAAATCATCGTCTGCCTCGGAAGAATTGCCGCCATGAAGCTCATCCGCGAGGACTTCAGGATCACCCGCGACCACGGCACCTGGGAGCAAAAGGGCGGCATCTGGTTCACCGCGATGTACCACCCGTCGGCGCTGCTTCGCGATGTGACGAAACGCCCCGACACCTTCCGCGACCTCAAGCGCCTACAGGCCAAGGCCGCCGAGATCTGCACACATACGCCATAAACAGAAATCCCCCTCCTGAAAAAGGAGAGGGATTTTTTATAAGCTGTCATGGCACTTCCGGGAAGTCCGTAGGGGTCGATGCCCACATCGACCCAAGGGCAGTCGCAAATTCGCCGGAGATTTCCGTAAAAATGCTGCATTCCGCCGGGGCGATGTGGGCATCGCCCCTTACGAACTCTAATGGAATGCGTTCATGCGCGCAATCGCCCAACGCCAACACAGGATACCGTGCGGTTTACTTTTCAGAAAGCCGCTTCTGCATATAATCGTGCGCGGCGGTCTCGAGGCTGTTATCCAGCGGCTTCAGCTCCATCGCGCCATACTTGCGCTCGAGCGCCGTTTTGAGCACGAAGTCCGCGATCTGCGGATTTTTGGGAAGCAGACACCCGTGAGAATACGTGGCGAAGACGTTTTTGTACCGCGCGCCCTCAAAGCCGTCCTCCCCGTTGTTGCCGAAGCCAGCCAGCACTTTTCCGATAGGCTTGACGCCGCTTCCTAAATACGTTTTACCGGAGTGGTTCTCAAAGCCGACCACGGCGCATCCCAGCTCGTCGCAGGTGTACATGTAGTTTCCGATCATGCGCTGCTTCGAGCCCACGGTGTAAAGATCGAGCGCGCCCGTAAAGTCGCACTGCACACCGTCCCACGTCTTATAATACTGCCCCAGCATCTGATAGCCGCCGCAGATGGCAAGCACGGGAAGGCCGTCTTCGATCGCGGCAATAAGCTCTTTTGTCTTTTCCCCGCGAAGATCCGGCAGCAGCACCTCCTGCTCAAAATCCTGTCCGCCGCCGATGAAAAGCAGATCGTATTTTTTGGCTTCCAGCTTCTGCCCGATGGACACCTCTTCCACATTCGCGTCAATTCCGCGCCAGGAAAGCCTCTTGCGCATGCAAAGCACGTTACCCCGGTCGCCGTAGAGGTTCAGAATATCGGGATACAGATGGCAAATGTTCAGTTCCATATTCTCCCCTCCTTACTGCCAGAATTCCTTGTAGCCATAGCGCTTGGCGATCGTTCCGCGAAGCGCCAGCATCGCGGTGTAGGTCGGCATGACGAAGACCGGAAGCTTTTGCGCCGTCGCCTCCTCCATGAGCCTTTCGTAGTCCTTCTGGACATGGATGCGCTCTTTCGGGAAGCCCGCGTATAAAAACCGCAGCGCCATATCGTCCGCGCGCACGCCGGAAACATAGATATCGGAGAGCACACCCTCCATCGCCGTGAGTCTCTCAAAGTCCACGTCCCAGATCCAGCTCACGTCCTTGCCGTCCTGCGCGCGGTCATTGAGGCAGGCAGCAAAGACAAACGGCTCGGTTCTCTGCGTGAGGAAGTTCAGAACCTGATTGCAGCCTGCGGGGTTCTTGATCAGGATCATGCGCACATCGGTGCCATTGATCTGGAACTTTTCCATGCGCCCGAAGCCGCAGGCAAAGCTCGAGAGCGATTTTGCCGCGAGCTCCATGTCGATCCCCATGACGGAAGCCGCCGCCATGCACGCGCAGGCATTGTAAATATTGTATCCGCCCGGCAGATGGATGCTTGCCGGAACCTGCCTGCTGTTTTCCTCGAAGATGACCTCGGAGTGCTCGTCGTCGGTGGTCAGAACCTTTGTCACATGCACCTGCGGCTGCGGCCTAGCGTACCCGCAGCTCGGGCAGCGGTAACCGCCCAAGTGCCCGTAGGTCACGTAGTCGTAGACGTACTCGTGCTTGCAGCGGATGCAGTACGGCGCGTCGGAGAGCTCGTCCACCCGGTCGTGATAGATGGGCGTATCGACGCCGAAAAACACCACGGGGTTCGGCAGCACATCGTGAAGCGAGGCGCACAAAGAGTCGTCCGCGTTCACGCAGAGCGTCGCATGCTTGGAGTTTTCAATGCCGATGCGGATGTTGTCTAACGTATGCGTGACCTCGCCGTAGCGGTCTAACTGGTCGCGGAAGACGTTCGTCACCACGACGGCCTTTGCGTCAACAAATTTCGAAATCGCCTTGAATGCCGCCTCGTCAGACTCAATGAGCGCGTGCGAATAGCGGCACTTGCCCGCGAGCGTCGAGTGCACAGCGAACTCCGCCGTCACACCGCTGAGCAAATTCGCGCCGGACTTGTTGGCAAAGAAAGAAATTCCAGCGTCTGTCCACGACTGCTCGATCATACGCGACGTCGTGGTCTTGCCGTTGGTGCCCGTAACGATCACGGTCGTTACGTCCTTTGCCAAATAGCCCAGCAGATTCGGACAGATCTTGAGCGCCACGCGCCCGGGGAAGTCGGTTCCGCCTCTGCCCAGCAGACGGATCAGCGACCGGCAGCACTTGCACGCAAGCACCGCGAAAAATACCTT
>CAKUNY010000093.1 GCA_934668605.1 uncultured Oscillospiraceae bacterium
TTCTTCCATCTGTTCAATAGTGATTAAGCGATCCCAATCCATCGATGATGTCTCCTCCTAATTTTTATGTTCTAGCGACGTGCCCGGATTGCTGAGGTGCAAAACGGGCGCTGGGGAAAAACGGTCTGTCCGGGGAGAACAGGACCGAGCGAACAGGCAATGCCGGAAACCAGACGGCAGAGTCCGCCCATTACAGCTTGATCCTATTCTAACAAGTTGCACGAAGATTGTCAACCGAAGCAGTGCGGTTTTATCGATATTTTCTTAATGTATTATTTGGGAGACAATTTAAGAAAAATGATATAATACTCGCCAAAAATCAAAGAAAACTGCCCTCGGCAGCTTCCAGCCGAAGGCAGTTAGAATTACGAACCCATATGAACATTGATATGCGGGTATGTCATTTCTATGTTAGAGCGGCTGAACTCCCGCGAGATGTTTTCGAGCACATCGTAGTACACATCCCAGTAGTCGCTGCCCTGGGTCCAGAGACGGAGCGTGTAGCTGATCGCGCTGTCGCCATAGCCGGAAAGGCGGGCGAACACGGGCTCAAAGTCCGAGCGTTTGGGATGCTGCGCCGCCCGTGTGAGCGCTTCCTTGACGGTATCGGGCGCCGCGTCATAGCTTGCCTGCACGACGATCTCAATGCGCCGCAGGGCGTTTCCGGTGACGTTTGTGATCTGCGCGGAGGTGATCTGGCTGTTCGGAAGGTAGACAAGCTGGTTATCCGGGGTGGCGATCTGCGTGTGGAAGACGCCGATCTGCCGCACGGTGCCGGATTTTCCGCCGACCTCGATGAAATCGCCGACCTTGAAGGGGCGCGTCGTGAGAAGAACGACGGCGCTGGCGAGATTGGAAAGCGAGTCCTGAATGGAAAGCGAGACGGCTAAGCCTGCCACGCTTAAAATCGCGAGCAGCGACGACGTGTCCACGCCCAGCGTCCCCGCCAGCAGCATGACGGCCAGAAACACCAGCACGATCTTCACGGACGAACGGAGGAAGGCGTGACAGCTCTTGTCCAATTTGGATGATTTGAGCATTTTTTCGGTGGCCTTGAGGATGATTTTTATGCATACAATACATATCACCAGTAAGATAGCCGCAGAGACGAGCTTTGGCAGAGAAAAATGGTCAAAAAATTTTTCAATGGCAGATCTTGTCTGCTCGGCATTTTCCGACAATTCATCGGCGACCTGCGACGCAAGCGGCTCTGCGGCGCTTAAAAAGAGAAAATTTCGCAAAAATATGTCCTCCTTCGGATTTTTTTAAAACGGAAAACTGGAAATGCGGAAGTACTCCCGGAAAAAATCCGCGCAGCAGAGGCTGCTGCGCGGATGGGTACTGGAAATGAAATCAGGCGTCTTGCGCAGGGGAATCGGAAGAAGCTTCCTCAGAAACAGGCGCTTCGGAGGGGGCGGCTGCGCCGGACTCTGCCGTGGGTTCCTCGGGCGCTTCGGGCGCTTCCAGACGCTTGCCCTCGGCGTTCACGTAGGTCATGAGCTCGTCGCCGGTGATCGTTTCCTTTTGCAGAAGATAGAGGGCGACCTCGTCGAGAAGCTCGCGGTGCTCGCGCAGGATTTCCTTCGCCTTTTCATAGCAGCTTTCGAGCAGTTTCTGAATTTCGGAGTCGGCGGCAAAGGCCGTCTCGTCCGCGCAGTTCATCATGGTGCTGCCGTCCAGGTACTGGTTGGAGACGGTGGAAAGCGCCATCAGGCCAAACTTCTCGCTCATGCCGTACTGCGTGACCATCTTGCGGGCAAGATCGGTGGCGCGCTCAATGTCGTTCGACGCGCCCGTCGTCGCGATGCCGAAGACGATCTGCTCGGCCGCGCGTCCGCCGAGGAGCGTTTGCAGCTCGACAAGGAGCTCTTCGCGGCTGGAAAGATACTTTTCCTCCTCGGGCGTCTGCATCGTATAGCCGAGCGCGCCGGAGGTGTGCGGGACGATCGTGATCTTGGAAACCGGCTGCGTGTGCTTCTGAAGCGCCGCGACCAGCGCGTGGCCGACCTCGTGGTACGAGACGATGCGCTTTTCCATATCGGTCAGAACCGTGCCCTTTTTCTCGGTGCCCGCAATGACGACCTCGAAGGACACGAGAAGATCCTGCTGGTTGACGGCCTTGCGTCTCTGCCGCACAGCGCGAAGGGCGGCCTCGTTGACGAGATTGGCAAGATCCGCGCCGACCGCGCCCGCCGTTGCCTGCGCGATTTTGTGAAGGTCGACATCCTCGGCCAGCTTGATATTCTTCGTGTGAACGCGAAGGGTCTGATACCGGCCCTGCAGATTCGGCCGGTCGACGATGATGCGCCGGTCGAAGCGGCCTGCGCGAAGAAGCGCCTTGTCGAGAATTTCGGGGCGGTTCGTGGCCGCGAGAATGACGACGCCCTTCGAAGAGTCAAAGCCGTCGATCTCGGCCAGAAGCTGGTTTAAGGTCTGCTCGCGCTCGTCATTGCCGCCGAATTTGGAATCTCTGGTTCTGCCGATGGCGTCGATTTCATCAATAAAAATGATGGCGGGGGCGACCTTCGAGGCCTGCTGAAACAGATCTCGCACGCGGCTTGCGCCGACGCCGACGAACATTTCCACAAAGTCAGAGCCGGAAATGGAGAAGAACGGTACGTTTGCCTCACCTGCGACAGCCTTTGCGAGCAGCGTCTTGCCCGTACCGGGAGAGCCGACCAAAAGCGCGCCCTTCGGGAGCTTCGCGCCGATGGCAGTGTATTTCTGCGGATTGTGGAGAAAATCGATGATCTCGACGAGCGATTCCTTCGCTTCGTCCTGCCCGGCAACGTCCGCAAAGGTCACGCCGGTCTGCTTTTCCATGTAGACCTTCGCCTTGCTCTCGCCGATGCCGCCGAGGCCGCCGCCCATCTTCTTCGTCATGCCGCGCATGAGAAGCGAGAACAGCGCGTACATGAACACGACCGGCAGTACCCACGAGACGAGGAACGTCACGATCGGGCTGACCTCCTCGGGAAGGTCACGGTTATATTTGACGTTTGCCGCGTCGAGCTGATTGGTCAGCGCGGTTGTGTCCTGATTGGGAATGAGGCCGGTATAATAGAGCCGCTGCTGGCTCTTGGATTTTTCGGCCTGATCTTTTGTGAGGATGACGATGCGGTCGTCCGACTGGAACTCCACCTCGCTGATCTGCCCGGAGGAGAGAAGCTCCTTGAATTCCGTATAGGTGATCTCCGTGAGATAGGCGTTGGAGATGGTGGTGTAGAGGGAGTTGATCAGAAGCGTCGCGATCAGCGCCGCGACGATCAGAATGACAATCCGCCTTGCTTTCCGGTTATCGTCGTCGCCGCCGGGCTGCGGCTTGTTCGGTTTGCGGCGGTTGGGGTCGTTGCTCAAAATGGCACCTGCTTTCTTTGGGGAATCCCAAAGCCGCGCACGGCGCGGCTCATGTGTTTTGAACATCTTAACACAGGGGAGGGCGATTTACAAGAATCCGGTATTTTTCGAACGGTAAATTTTCTGTGAATTTCCTGCGGATTTATGGTTGTGTCCGGGGGCAATAGCTGATATAATATATGTTGGATTATTTTAATGAGGCCGTATGGCCTTTGAAGTGGAGCTGCAGATGGAAGAAAAGAGAACTTACAGACAAAACCGCGAACAGAAGCCCCAGCGGGGCGAGCGGAAAAAGGACTTTTCCAAGCGCGAGCGCGAACGCGAGGAAGCGCCCGAAAATATGCTGGAAGGCAGAAATGCCGTCACCGAGGCGCTCTCCGCCGGACGCACGATCGATAAGCTGCTCGTTGCCGACGGCGACACCGACCGGGCGCTGGCTCGTATCTGCGCGATGGCAAAGCAGGCGGGCGCTGTCGTCGTCCCGACCGACCGCAGAAAGCTCGATTTCCTGTCGGCTACGGGCGCGCATCAGGGCGTCATTGCGATGGTCGCGGCGCACGATTACGCGAGCATCGACGATATTTTAAAGAAAGCGCAGGATGCGGGCGAGCCGCCGCTCATTGTCATCTGCGACGAGCTGTCCGACCCGCATAACCTCGGCGCGATCATCCGTACCGCCGAGTGCGCGGGCGCACATGGCGTCATCATCCCGAAACGAAGAAGCGTGGGGCTGACGGCGGTCGTCGGAAAGGCCTCCGCGGGCGCGCTCGAGTATATGCCGGTCGCGCGCGTATCCAATATCACGGCGGCCATCGATACGCTCAAAAAAGCGGGCGTGTGGGTCTACGGCACGGCGGCAGAGGGCGATACAACGCTCTACAGGGCAGACCTCAAAAGCGCTGCCGCCATCGTCATCGGAAACGAGGGCGAGGGCATGAGCCGCCTTGTCTCCGAGCGCTGCGACTTCAAGGTCAGTATTCCCATGAAGGGCAGCATTTCATCCCTCAACGCATCGGCTGCCGCGGCTATCATGCTCTATGAGGCCGTGCGCCAGAGAAGTGTCTGAGGTATCTAAGGAACCGAAACAGGAGCAGCGCATGAAGAAGCAATCGCAGGATCAGACGAACGAACAACTGCATATGGGCGATGCTGCGGCTGCGCAGGAGGAATATTCCTTAGAGGATATCATGAACGAGTTCGGCGGCTGGAGCAAAAGGGCAGAGCCGGAACAACCGGCGCAGGCGCCGCCCGATACGCCGGAGCCGCCGCAGAAGGCGCCTGATGCGGAACGAAAAGCGCCGGAGACAAAGGTCGTCCGCTTCCCGAAGGGGCAGCCGATCCGCGCGGAGGGAGAAGCCAGGGAGCCGAAGAACCCCGCCGATTTCAAAGGCCAGACCATTCGCTTTACGCCCATCCGCGAGGACAGTGCGCCGGAGGAAAAGCCGAAGATCTGGACGTATCAGGCAGAGCCAGACCCCGAGCCCGTGCCGGACAATCCGAAGGAAGCGAAAAAGGCGGCGCAGCGGGCAAAGCACGCGGAAAAAGAGGCAAAGAAGCGCCAGAAGCAGTTAGAGCGCCATCAGAAGCAGCAGGCAAAGCGCATGGAGCGGCGCAGAGAGCAGCCCGAGCGGGAATTTCCCGACTGCCGCGCGGCCTACGCGTACTATGCGCAGGGCACGTACCAGAGGCTGCGGCTGTTTTTGAGCGTGCTGCTCGCGCTCGTCTCCGGGGCGCTGGCGTACCTTTCCAGCTACACGCTCGGAAGCTACGACTTTACCGCAAATGCGGAAAGCTTTTCGCGCGTCTTACTCATTATAATGATAGTGCAGGCGTTTATCGCCTTTGACGTGATGCTGCGCGGCGTGCGCGCGGTTTTGAAGTTCCGGTATGATCACGCGAGCATGCTGGTGGCTCTGACGCTCGCGTGCGCGGTGGACGCGGTGATCGCCATTCGCGCCGGGCGCATTCCGTTCTGCCCGGCGGTGACCCTGCAGCTCAGCATGGCGCTTCTTGGAGAGTACTCCATGCAGCTTGCGAAGGTGCGCACGCTCAAGGCCGCGTGCTCGATGAACGAGCCCAAGGCCGCCGTGCGCGAGGAAAAGGCGTGGCACGGGGAGGACTGCATTTTCAGAAGCGAGGGGCACCCCGATACCTTTGTCCGCGAGCTCGAGATTCCGGATGCGGGCAGCCGGATCATGCGCGTCTACGCGCCGGTTCTGACGCTCGTGACGCTGGGACTTTCGATTTTGAGCATGCTGCAAGCGGAGGACAGCTTCCTCTGGGCGTGGACGGCTCTGATGATCGCAAGCTTCCCGGTCGGGATTTTCCTGAGCTTTTCCCGCCCCTTTGCCGCGCAGGCAAGGCGGCTCTCGCGCGCGGGCACTGCCATCGGCGGCTGGTTCGGAGCCAGAATGCTCGGCGGAGAATGCGGCATTGCGATCGAAGACGCGGATCTGTTCCCGCCGCAGAACGTCACGCTCAACGGCATGAAAATCTACTCCGACCGCTCGGTCAGCCAGATCATCGGCTTTGCCAACGCCGTGGTGCAGACGGCGGGAAGCGGCCTTGCGCCGCTTTTTGAAGAGATCATGCACAACCAGAACGGCCGGCACTACAGCGTCGATACCTTCCGGCGCTATGAAGGAGGCGGCCTTGGCGCGGAGATCCGAGGAGACGTGATCCTCATGGGCTCTCTCGGGTTTATGAAGCTCATGCGCGTGCACATGCCCGAGGGCGCGAGAGTCAAGCAGGCGGTCTATTTATCTGTCAACGGAGAGCTTGCCGCCGTCTTTGCCCTCAGCTACGCGCCTGCGACGAATGTCAAGGCGAGCTTGCAGGTAATTTCCCGGTGCGCGGGGCTTACGCCGATCCTCGCGACGCGCGATTTTATGATCACGCCGCAGTTTTTAAAGCACCGCTACAAGCTCTCGCCCGACAGGATCGAGTTTCCGACGGTTGAAGAGCGGGCGCGGCTGTCGTCTCCAGACGCCATCCATGAGCCGAAGCAGGGGGCGCTGCTATCCAGACCGAGCTTTGCGTGCTTCTCGATGGCTGTCGCGGGTGCGCGCGCGGCAAGAAGCGCCGCCATCGCCGCCATCGCCGTGGCGCTGACCGCAAGCGTCATGGGGCTTCTGGTGCTGTTTTTCCTGACGTTCATCGGCTCGACGCTGGCGGTATCATCGTGGAATCTGCTTCTGTACACGATTTTGTGGCTGGTGCCGGAGCTTCTGATCACGTCGCTGGCCGCCAAACGGTAAGGCGCGCGGCGTGCCTGTGAAAAAGTGGGGCATTTTTATCTGTTTGCACAAGATAGTAATTGCAATCCGCGCAGGATTCGTATATAATGGAATTTAAGAGTCGGCTGAAAAGTGAACTGCCGAGGGCTCGCGCGCGTATCGTCAGACGCGGTCGAGCTGTAGAAAGGAGAAAATTTGACTATGGGCTATACTGCCAATGACATTCGCAACATCTGCCTGCTGGGTCACGGCGGCGACGGCAAGTCCGCGCTGTGCGAGAGCATGCTCTTTACGACCAAGGCCATCACGCGTCTTGGCAAGCGTGCCGACGGCACGACCGTTTCCGACTTCGACGACGAAGAGAAGAAGCGCCAGTATTCCATCTCGACGTCGGTTATTCCGGTGGAATATAATAAGTGCAAGATCAATGTCCTCGACAACCCCGGCTACTTTGACTTTGCCGGTCAGATCGTGCAGTCGCTGCGCGTTTCGGACGCCGGTATCATCTGCCTGACCGCCAAGAGCGGCATCGGCGTCGGCACCGAAAAGGGCTGGAAGTACCTCGCGAAGGCCGGTCTTCCCGCCATGTTCTATGTCTCCAAGCTCGACGAGGAGCACGCGAACTTCTTTAATGTATTCGACAGCCTGCGCGAAATGTTCGGCGCGTCTGTCATTCCGTTCACCTTCCCGATTCTCAAGGGCGAGCAGGCCGTTGGCGTGGTCGATCTGATCGAGAAGAAGGCCTATGACGAAAACGGCAAGGAAATTGCGCTTCCCGCCGAGGCCGAAGAGAAGATCGAAGAGTACATGGCAGAGCTCAATGAGCAGGTCGCCGAGACGGACGAAGCGCTCATGGAGAAGTTCTTCATGGAAGAGCCCTTCACCGAAGAAGAGCTCCTGACCGGCATCAAGGCCGG
>CAKUNY010000094.1 GCA_934668605.1 uncultured Oscillospiraceae bacterium
GGTGGAGGCTTGCCTGCGGTTTTAACGTCTGAAACGTCGCACAGTTGGCTAACGCGCTGGCATCTGTGCTTGGAGTGTGTATTCGGCATAACCAACAAAAACGCCGGTCGAAATTCTACACTTTGCCGAGGACAAAAAAGAGCCGCTTTCCCGAAAAAACTCCGGAAAAGCGGCTCAAAATGCCTTGGGTAAAGGTACAAGTCCACTGATTTTGTCAAAACCCTTTTTGATATCTTTTTTTCCGACTTCAAAAATTGGGCGCAAAAAAACCCGGAAGTCGTTGAAACTTCTGGGCTTTTCGCGCTGATATCTTTTTTGGTTCAGCTTGATGGTGGACAGTACAGGACTCGAACCTGTGACCCCATGCACGTCAAGCATGTGCTCATACCAGCTGAGCTAACTGTCCATCGCGGGAGTTATTATACAAAAGCTCCCGGCGTTTGTCAAGGACATTTTTTCGTTTTTGCCGTTTTTTCTTCTTACGCCTGTTTGAGGTACCACGCGATGAGCAAATCCGCCGCTTCGCCGTAGCTCTGCACACCGGACTCCTCGGAGAACGCCTTCAGATACGTATCGTTGACCTTTGTCGCCGCATCCTGCACCTTGCCCTCGTACTGCGCGTAATGCTCGTTTGCCGCCTGAATGTCGGCGCGCACACCGTCGGAAAGATCTGCCCAGATTTCGCTTGCCGCGGTTTTGTCCGCCTTATAAAGCGCGTTGTGGCAGTAGACGTAGGCGGCAATGGCGCCGGAATACTGAAATTCCGGGCTTTCGTTTTCCATGCACGCCAGATATGCGCAGAAGTTTGCCCCATCCTCGGCAGCGACCGTCTGCCGGTGCGCCAGCTCGTGGCACATCGTAAACGGCAGCCAGACCTCGTATGTGTCCGGGTTTACGCACGCCTCGCCCGTGAAGCAGACAAAAATGCCCGTGATGCCGAACTGGCTGAACATGCGCCAGGTGGCAAGCTTTTTGACCGGGTCGTGAGAGCCTGTGAACAGCGCATACCGCTGCGCCAGCTTGTCATAGCCCGCGCCCGCCTGTCCGCAGAGCGTTTCAAAATCGTCCAGATGGGCAAGGCTGTCTGCATCGCGCGGTACAAGACCGGAGAGCCGGTTTACCTGCGCGGCGTAATATTCGGTCGCCTTCTGAAGCTCCTGCTTCGTGTACTCGCGCACGGAAAGTCCCAGCTGCTCGCCGACAGAAGGTCCAAAATGGTTAAGACCCCAGAGCGCAACAAAGACGAACAGCCCCACGCACACACCGAGCACAATCCCTGCCAGCCAGCACAGAAAGCTCCGATGCTGCGTGAAAATGCGCACGAAGGTATACAGCAGCCACAAAATCGCCAGCCCCGCCAAAAGCTCCCACACGGCAAGCGGAACAGCGCTCGTCACGGCGCTGATCACGCCCAGCGCCTTTCTGGAAAGCTCCGGGTAAAACGAAAACACCAGCGCCGGGGCGTATTTTGCCGCCAGCACCAGAAGTGCGGTCAATACAAGAAAGATGGCTGACAGCAGCAGCCTTCCGATGGTTCTCAAGAAAAACGTTCCTTTCCGGTTGGAATACGGAACAGTATACCACACCTTGCGCAAAAACAAAAGAATGTTTTCCCTTTTTCTCCCGGCGCAGTTGACTTTGGAACACTTTTTATTATAATGTATCTTATCAAATCACGTCAGGAGGACGGATGTAAGCATGAAAAATTCCGAAAAGACCCTCGATATGATCGTCAATCTCTGCAAGAACCGCGGCTTTGTCTTCGCGGGCAGCGAAATTTACGGCGGTCTGGCCAACAGCTGGGACTACGGCCCGCTCGGCGTCGAGTTCAAGAACAACGTCAAAAAGGCATGGCTCAAGAAGTTCGTGCAGGAAAGCCCGTACAACGTCGGCCTCGACGCGGCCATCATCATGAACCCGCAGACTTGGATCACGACTGGTCACGTGGCAAGCTTCTCCGACCCTCTGCTTGACTGCAAGGCCTGCAAGGCCCGTCACCGCGCCGATAAGCTCATTGGAGACGAGCACCCCGAGGTGAACGTCGATGCGATGAGCTTTGACGAGATGGACAAGTTCATCGCCGAACACGAGGACGTCGTCTGCCCCGTCTGCGGCAAGCACGACTTTACCCCCATCCGCAAGTTTAACCTCATGTTCAAGACGGCCATCGGCGTGACCGAGGACTCGTCTTCGACCTGCTATCTGCGCCCGGAGACCGCGCAGGGTATTTTCGTCAACTTTGCGAACATCCAGCGCACGACAAGGCGCAAGCTCCCGTTCGGCGTCTGCCAGATCGGCAAGGCGTTCCGCAACGAGATTACCCCGGGCAACTTCACGTTCCGCACGCGCGAATTTGAGCAGATGGAGTGCGAATTCTTCTGCAAGCCCGACACCGACCTCGAGTGGTTCGCCTACTGGAAGGACTACTGCAAGAACTGGCTGCTGAGCCTCGGCATCAAGGAAGAGAACCTGCGCCTGCGCGACCATGAGCCCGCGGAGCTTGCGTTCTACTCCAGAGCCACGACGGATATCGAATACGCCTTCCCGTTCACCGACTGGGGCGAGCTCTGGGGCATTGCCGACCGCACGAACTACGACCTTGGCCGCCATCAGGAGGCCTCGGGCAAGAGTCTGGAATACTTTGACCCCGAGACGAACGAGCACTATATCCCGTACGTCATTGAGCCGTCGCTTGGCTGCGACCGTGTGGCGCTGGCGTTCCTCTGCGAGGCATACGACGAAGAACACCTCGTCGACAGCAAGGGAAAAGAAGACGTGCGCACGGTGCTACACCTGCACCCGTTCCTCGCACCCTACAAGGCGGCCGTCCTGCCCCTTTCCAAGAAGCTCTCCGAGCCCGCGCGGAAGATCTATGAAGAGCTCTCCAAGGAGTTCATGATCGACTTCGACGACTCGGGCTCCATCGGCAAGCGCTATCGCCGCGAAGACGAGATCGGCACGCCGTACTGCATCACCGTGGACTTTGCGACCGTCGGCGATGAGAATACCCCGGCCGATAACGCCGTCACCATCCGTGACCGCGACACGATGGAGCAGGTGCGCGTTCCCATTGCGGAGCTCAGAAGCTGGCTGCGCGAAAAGGTCGCGTTCTGAACCTGAATTTTGCCCGGAACTGAGAATTTTCTCGGTTCCGGGTTGTTTTTCACAAAAATGCAGCTTTCTTTTGGCGCTTCCCACAAGAAAAAGTCCGCCTGTCCTGTAGAAATCTCGCCGGTTTTCCTGTATAATTAAAATAACTATCCGCCGCGCCCCGGAAACGTTTCCGCGTGCGTAAGACCGGAACTTGCCTCCGCAATCCTTGCGGCGAACAAAGGAGTGAAGAATTTGGCCGAATCGGAATATGTCATTGAGATGCTGAATATCACAAAGGAATTCCCCGGCATCCGCGCCAATGACAACATCACCCTACAGCTCAAAAAGGGAGAGATCCACGCGCTGCTCGGCGAAAACGGCGCCGGCAAATCGACCCTGATGAGCGTGCTCTTTGGCCTGTATCAGCCCGAGAGCGGCGTCATCAAAAAGAACGGACAGGTCGTCAGGATCAGCGACCCCAACGACGCCAACGACCTTAACATCGGCATGGTGCACCAGCACTTCAAGCTGGTCGAGTGCTTCTCCGTGCTCGACAATATCATCCTCGGCGTGGAGCCCAATAAAGCGGGCTTTTTGCAGAAGAAGCAGGCGCGGGAAAAGGTCCTCGCCCTGTCGCAGCAGTACGGCCTGCGCGTCGACCCGGACGCAAAGGTAGAGGATATCTCCGTCGGTATGCAGCAGAGAACCGAAATTCTCAAGATGCTCTACCGGGACAACGAGATTCTGATCTTCGACGAGCCGACGGCTGTCCTGACGCCGCAGGAGATCGACGAGCTGATGCAGATCATGAAAAATCTCGCGGCGGAAGGAAAGTCGATCCTCTTCATTTCCCACAAGCTCGCGGAGATCATGGCCGTTGCAGACCGGTGCACCGTTCTTCGCAAGGGCAAGTGCATCGGAACGGTCAACACGCGCGAGACGACGATGGAGGAGCTCTCTTCCATGATGGTCGGAAGGCAGGTCAACTTCAAGGTCGACAAGAAGGACGCCGAACCCGGCGAGGTCGTTTTGGACGTCAAAAACCTCACGGTTCCCTCGAAGCTCCACAAGAATAACGCCGTCAAGAACGTAAACCTTCAGGTGCGCCGGGGCGAGATCGTCTGTCTTGCCGGTATCGAAGGAAACGGCCAGACGGAGTTTGTCTACGCGCTGACGGGACTTGAGAAGCAGTCGGCGGGTGAGATCACGCTCTGCGGCAAGGACATTTCCCGCGCGCCCATCCGCCAGCGCTCCAAGGACGGCATGAGCCACATCCCCGAAGACCGGCACAAGCACGGTCTGGTGCTCGACTTTACGCTCGAGCAGAACATGGTGCTCCAGCGCTACTGGCAGCCGGAGTTCCAGAAAAACGGCTTCATCAACTTCCCCGCCGTCCGCGCTTATTCCGACCGCCTCATCGAGCAGTACGACGTGCGTTCGGGACAGGGCTCTGTAACCACGGTGCGCAGCATGTCCGGCGGCAACCAGCAAAAGGCGATCGTCGCGCGAGAGATCGATAAAGATCCGGAGCTTCTTGTGGCCGTCCAGCCGACGAGAGGCCTCGATGTGGGCGCGATCGAGTACATTCACAAGCAGCTCGTCTCCGAGCGCGACGCGGGCAAGGGCGTTCTGCTCGTGTCTCTGGAGCTCGACGAGGTCATGAACGTCTCCGACCGCATTCTCGTCATGTATGAGGGCGAGATCGTGGGCGAGTTTGACCCGAAAAACGTGACCGTGGAAGAGCTTGGCCTGTATATGGCCGGCGCGAAGCGGATGTAAGGAGGACGCGGGATGAAAAAGAAAACATTGTTGCAGTCCTCCGGCGTTGTGACGCTGTGCGCAAGCCTGGTCTGCATCGTCATCGGCCTTCTGGTGGGCTTCCTGGTTCTGCTGCTGCTCGGCGGCGAGAAGGCCTATTCCGACGGCTTCAAGCAGATCCTGCTCGGCGGCTTTTATATGATGCCCTCCGGCATCGGCAAGGAGATCGTTACGGCGGTGCCGCTCATCATGTGCGGCCTATCTGTCGCGTTCGCATTCAAGACCGGCCTTTTTAACATCGGCGCGGCCGGGCAGTATACGCTCGGCGCGTTCGGCGGCCTCGTGTTTGCGCTGCTGCTGCACGCTCCGTGGTGGCTCTGCCTGATCGCCTCGACGGTCTTTGGCGCCATCTGGGGCGCGATCCCCGGCATTTTCAAGGCTTACTTAAACGTCAACGAGGTCATCACGGCCATCATGTTCAACTGGATCGGCCTGTACGGCTGCAACACGATCATGTATGGCCGCGGCACCGGCCCCATGTATAACGCCAAGCAGTCGAAGACCTTCGCCGTCACGGGCGACAGCCTCATTCCCTCCAAGCTCTTTGGCTGGGACATGTCGGAGACATTCGGCTATAAATCCTGCACGATCGCGATCTTCCTCGCCATCATTGTCGCGGTTCTTCTTTACATCGTGATCAACAAGACGACCTTCGGCTATGAGCTCAAGGCCTGCGGCTGCAACAAGAACGCGGCCAAATACGCGGGCATTGACGAAAAGCGCAGCATCATCCTCTCGATGATCATCGCGGGCGCGCTCGCGGGCTTCGGCGCGGGGCTCTACTTCCTGTCCAATGCGGCGCAGTGGATCCCGGGCGACTCGACGGCGCTTCCCTCGGAAGGCTTCGACGGCATTTCCGTTGCGCTTCTGGCCTCGTCCAACCCGATCGCGGCGATTTTCTCGGCCATCTTCATTTCGCACATCTCGACCGGCGGCGGCTTTATGAACGCGTCGTTGTTCCCGCCCGAGATCGCGAACATCATCTCCGGCATCATCATCTACCTCTGCGCGTTCTCGCTGCTGTTCAAGAACCTCATTGTCACGCTCTTCACGGGCAAGCACAAAAAACCGGCAAGCAAGCCGGACGCGGAAACGCCCAATGGAAAGGAGGCGCAGTAAGATGCTTCTGATGCTCAAATATGCGCTGCTTTCGGCAACGGTTCTGATGCTTGTGGCGCTCGGCGGCTGCTTCTCGGAGCATTCCGGCGTCATCAACCTCGCGCTCGAGGGCATCATGGTCATCGGCGGCCTGGTCGGCACGATGGCGCTGAACCTTCTGCCCGCCGACATGGCAAACGCGTGGAAGGTTGCGATCTCGATCCTTCTCGCGGCGGCATCCGGCGTTGTTTACTCGTCGCTGCTCGCCTTCTCGGCCATTAACTTAAAAGCTGACCAGACCATCGGCGGCACGGCGCTGAACCTACTTTCCACAGCCATTGCCCTTGTCGTGGTCAAGCGCTACAACGGCACGCAGTCGGCCAAATTAAGCTACGACAACTCCCCGTTCATCTTTCAGATCGGCGGCCTCACTGTCAACGTCTTTCTGATCATCGGCCTTGTGCTGCTGGCCGTCTCGATCGTCCTTCTTTACAAGACGCGCTTTGGTCTTCGCTTGCAGGCCTGCGGCGAGCATCCGCAGGCGGCGGGCTCGGTCGGCATCAACGTCTATAAGATGCGTTGGGCGGGCGTCCTCATCTCGGGCTTCCTGGCCGGTATCGGCGGCTTTGCCTACATTGTGCCCGCGGTTCAGACGTGGAACTTTGAGGTCGGCGTCGCCGGCATGGGCTTTCTTGCGCTGGCAGTTATGATCTTCGGCCAGTGGAAGCCGGGAAAGATCGCGCTTGCTGCCATCTTCTTCGCGATCTTCAAGTCGCTTGCAAACATCTACGACTCCATTGGCTGGTTGAGCGCGCTGCATTTAACGAAGGAGCTCTATAACATGATGCCCTTCGCGGCCTCCATGGTCATCCTCGCCTTCACCTCCAAGCGCTCCAGAGCGCCGAAGGCCGAGGGTATCCCCTATGATAAAGGGCAGAGATAAGCATTTGCACTGCACCCGCTGGTTGTTCGTATGGGGCGATTGAGCACATCGCCCCATTGGGTACCACCGAATTCGCCGAAGATTTCCATAAAACCGGTGCATGCCGCCGGGTCGATGTGGGCATCGACCCCTACGCCCATCTCGGACGTGCACGGAAATTTCGTACGTACGGATGCCCGGTCCGGAAATCTTCCCGCATTTCGTAGGGGCGGACGACCCTGTCCGCCCTTGGGAAGCTGCGAATTCGCCGAAGTCTTCTGTAAAAACAGAATATTTCTGCGGGCGGACAGAGGCGTCCGCCCCTACGCACCTCCCGGAGGTGCGCGGAAATTGCGAACGCTATCGGCAAAACGTTTTTGACGTTACAAAGGAGAACTCTCTATGAGAATGGTTGATTTGATTGAAAAAAAGCGCGATGGTGGCGTGTTATCCG
>CAKUNY010000095.1 GCA_934668605.1 uncultured Oscillospiraceae bacterium
GAACCAGCTCCCGAAGCACCGGCAGAATTGGAGCCTGCGCCCGAAAAAGAGTGGTCGCAGGCCGATATCCGCCGGATGTATGAGGCCATCAAAGAACCCGGCTGGGAATTTCTTGACTGCCTCGTTGCGCCGGACAAGGCCAATAGCTGCGTCGGTGCGGCGTTATACTGGGACGGCGAAGCCTCGACGCTTGTGCGCTTTTTTGACGAAACCGGCTATTCCTACTGCGCAGGCCCCGTCGCGAAAGCGGCGGAAGACCCCGGATTTACATACCTGGGTGACGGCGCGGTCACCTTCCGCCTGCAAACGGACGACGGAACCGTCTATGACTATACCTTGCGCCTCGCCGTCAGCGATACCGGCGCAAACTGGACGGCGAGCGACAGCCTTACAGCACCATAAAAGAGCCCGTCGCTGTGGCGGCCTTTTTGCCGTCTTGCGTATAGACGCAGCCGGAGAGGAACAAAATCCGATGCCCGAGCTTATCGATCTGGGCAAAGACCGTCACATGCTCTCCCGCCGAAACCGGGCGGAGATAGTTGACCGCGAGGCTCACCGTGGAGAGTGCGTTTGTCCGGCAGTAAAACCGCGCGGCGAGGCTCAGCGTATTGTCGAGCATGGTCGCCGTCATACCGCCGTGGAGCATCCGCTTGGGGTTGAGCGTCCAGTCCTCCGCAGCGTACCCGAGCGTCAGCGTCTGATGCTCCGCGCTGCAAGCGACAAATTCCGGCCGCAGCATGCCGATCAGACCGCAGGGCGCGCCTTCCTCCCCGCAGAACGCCGTGTAGACCCGCTCCATAAAGGCCTGCTCCGTCTCGCCCGCCTCCTGAAAAAGCGTCCCGGCGTCCAGCCGGTCAAAAACCTCGTAATTCATACAGCCAATCTCCTGTCATATTTTTTCGTATCCTATCATATCCCGCCGGAACATGCAAGAAAAACCGGGCGCGCCGCAAAGCGGCGCGCCCTTGTCGTATATTTCGGATATCGTTTCAATCGGGTTCGCGGGGAACGATTTTCGCGAAACCTCCAACCGGTTCGCGGAAACGAATTTCGTGGAACCCCCAATCGGGTTCGTAGGGGGCGATGCCCACATCGCCCCGTGGGGCACCAACGAATTCGCCGGGGATTTCCGTAAAATCGGATTTACGCGCCGGGTCGATGTGGGCATCGACCCCTACGCAAATTTTAGGAATTTACCGAACGAAAAATCTGTGGAGCATGGCGGCGGCTTCGGCTCGGGTCGCTCCATCCTGCGGGTGGAGATAGAAGTTATCGCCGCGCAGGATGGCCTCGGAGACTGCCCACTGCACGGCGGGAAGCGCCGCATCACTTACCGCGCCCGCATCTGTGAAGCTCGAAAGGTCGCTTTCGGCGAGCAGATGGCTGCCGCGATACTGCGCGTACCGGTAGAGGATCAGCGCAAACTCCTCGCGGGAGATGGGCTGTTCGGGATTTTCTCCATCGGAAATGCCGGTTCTCGCCGCCCAGTCGCAGCCCGCCTGATACCACGGAGTTCCCTTTGTGCTCACGCCGTCATGCCGCGCGAGGATGGTCAGCAGCATGCCGCGCGTGAAGCTGTCCTTCGGGGAGAACTTGTTGTAGGCCGTGCCGTTGATGAGGCCTCTATCGTAGGCGTACATCACATCGGCATAGAACCAGTCGATCGCGCGCACATCGCGGAAGGGGTTATCGTCTCCGCTGGCCAGCAGCGCCATACCGGCCGCGATCACGCCCTCCATCGAGGGCACTTCCGGTTTCTCCGGCTCCTCGGGTTCTACGACCTCCGGCGGAAGCGTCGCGCCGGGCGCGATCAGATGCAGCTTTGCCGCGTCCAGTGCGGCCGAGGCCAGCATAACCCATTCCTCCACTTCCAGCTGCGTTGTCCTCGAGAAGCGCGTCTCGCCGTTCTCGTCTACCAGCCGCAGCTCTGTGCCGTCGGCAATTTCGCCGTTTTCGAGTTTGCCGAGATCAGTGAATGCGCCGTTCTCCTTGCCAAGCAGCGTGAGCGTGCCGCCTTCAAATTTGAACCTCATCAGATTCTGCAAGGCGCTCTCGGGCATCGTCACATGGCCGCTCTTCTGGTAATACGCGCTGAGACTGCCTCCCACACGGAGCGGAAGGCCTTCCTGCGCCGTAATGGACAAGATCCCATCGCCCTGAATCGCCAGTCCCTCCGAATAAACGGCGTCCGCATCGCCCTTTGCGTCAATGCGGCTGCTCCCCTCGAGCTTCAGGGCGAGAGCGCTGTCCCTATATTCAACGCCTTGAAGCTCCGCATCCTTCAGCGTGAGCACGCCCTTGCGGTTGACAAGGCCGGTTTCCGTGTCGTCCGGGTCATAACTGACGCTTCCGTTGCCAAGCACGTTCGTGCGGTTTTTATCCGTCACGAGGTGCTCTTTGCCGTCCTTGTCCGTGATGATGATCCCGTAGCCGCGAGGCACGGCGGTCAGCGTCATATTCTCCGTAACGGGAATCCTCTCGCTCGAACTGTAGTACTTGCTGTCCGCTTCGTTCAGCCAGTAATAGCCGTTTTTCAGCTCGTCCCCGTCATTGAGCAGGCCGTCGATCGAAGGCGGGGTGATGGTATCCTCCGCCGTGATGACGTTGTAGCTTGTCCCGTTCACAACGAGCGTCACCACGCGCAGCGCCTTTCCGTACAGATTCGTCGGCTGGAGCACCGGGCGGTAGTAGTACGGTATATCAGGAGGTGTCGGATTGGTGAGGTCAGGGGTGTCGCCTCGCCTGATAACCATGCCTGGACTGTTAATGGAGAAATCCTGCGCCCATGAAGCATCATTTCCTGAATCTTTGGTGTAGTTCTTGATGCGATCCCACTCGTTACCCGTACTCAAGCCGGAGGGTGCGCGCAGGGTATAGAATGCGCCGCCGCTCAGATACGACCGGCCATAAATCAGGCCATATGTATTCAGGTCATTCCACGAGGTCTGCACGATATTAAAGTTTGAGATAAACAGCGGCCAGCTGCCTTCTTCCTTTGTGTCCTTATCCTTCCAGCGATAAGTGTTTTCCAGCGTACCGGCATACGTAAAGGGCACATAGCGAAGCGACGCGTCCGGCAGCTTTTCGTTTTTGATCGGGAAGAACCGGATATTGGTTTCGGAGAGATCAAAGTAATACGTCTCGCCTTCCTTGAGCGCGGCAAGGGAAGTCTCGTCCAGCGCAGCCGGAGCGGTCAGCTCCATCCGAGTCATATTGGGAAGCTGACCTACCCAACTATTGCTATTCGCAGGCATCGTCCACGTCCCGTTGCATATTCCTGCCGCATCATAAATTTTCAGCGTCGTGCCATCCACCACGTCCAGCGTGGGAAGGCTCTGCAAGCCCGCTCCGCCGAGCGTCAGCGTTCCGCCGGTCAATTCAATGCCGGAAGCATCCTGCAAAATGGTGTTGGCGTTGCTCTTCAGCGTTACATTGCCGCCGGATTGCCGATACGGCAGCCGAGTATCAAGTAAGTGAATTGGACTGATTTTGGCTGCAATCTCCAGGCTGCCTTCACCCCGAATGGAGAGCCCACTTGCAATAATTGCTCTTGCATTTTCTACGGACGGGATAATGGTATTATTCCCCACCAGATTCAGCGTCAGGTCGTACCCTTTTGCGTGAATGCTTCCAAGGTGTGCGTCTTCTAGTGTGAGCACATTTGATTCCGGGTCATAGCTGACCGTTCCGTCGCCCATCACATCTTTGTAATTTTTGGACGTAACGCTGTTTTGCGTTGTGCCGTCTGGCAATACGATCATAATACCGTAGTCTGTCTCCGCCTCATCCGCCAGCACTGCCGTGGGCAGCAGCGAGAGCGTCATGACCAGAATCAGAAGCAAGCTTAACATCCGTTTTTTCATCCGGGTTCCTCCTTTGTCGCGCCTCCGGCAAAAGACCGCCGGGCTTGGCTGGCATGTGTGCCAACAGTATACCAGAATCCGGCCGAAAGCGCAAGCGAAACGGAAAATTTAAGAATTGTAAAAAACGCTTCTTGGCAACGCGTCCGTTTGCGTGTATACTGGTACTGTTTGAAAGAAAGAGAGGATTTGATCATGAAGCAGTCGAAAGCGGCAATTCTGGTGCTCCTTGCGGGCGCGCTCTGGGGCAGCATGGGGGTCTTTGTGCGAAAGCTGAACGCCGCCGGGCTTTATGCGATGGACGTGGTGCAGGCGCGGATGCTTTCGGCGCTTTTGTTTATGGGCGTTTTCATGCTGCTGTTCTCGCGCGAGAGCTTCCGTATTCGCCTCAAGGATCTCTGGTGCTTTCTGGGCTCCGGCATTGTGAGCCTGCTTTTGTTTTCGCTGTGCTATTTTTCCGGCATGCAGGTCACGAGCCTGAATGTGATGGCGGTCCTTCTTTATACCTCGCCCGCGATCATCATGATCCTGAGCATTGTTCTGTTCCATGAGAAGCTGACCGGAAAGAAGCTCCTCGCCCTCGTCATGACCTTCGCCGGATGCTGCCTCGTCTCCGGCATCGGAAGCGAGAGCTCAGTCTCAACGAAGGGGCTGCTGCTCGGCCTCGGCGCGGGCTTTTTCTATGCGCTCTACTCCATTTTCAGCCGCTTCGCCATCGACCGGGGCTACGGCGCGTGGACGATCACGTTCTACACGTTCCTGTTCTGCATGCTCGCCGACGCGCCGCTTGCGCACTGGGGCGCGATGGCAGACGCGATGGCCGCCGACCGGACGCTGATTTTCTGGATGCTCGGCATGGGCTTCGTGACGGCGTTCCTTGCCTTCGGGTTTTATACAAAGGGCTTGGAGGGCATGGAGTCGAGCCGCGCGGGCATTCTCGCGTCCACTGAGCCCGTCGTCGCCACGCTCTTCGGCGTCTTCGTCTTCCACGAGCGCCTGACGCTTCCGGCAGTTATCGGCATTTTGCTCGTGTTGGGCGGAATTGTCGTCCTGAGCGGCAAAAAGCCCTCCAAGGCGTAAACTTTCTTTGAACTTTCCGGCAGTTTTCTTGTAAATGCGGCAGCGAATCAGTATAATAAAGCCAATCATTGATAACAGGGGGCTGTCACATGTTTCAAAAGCTGGGCGACGCGCTGCGGCGGTTCATGTACGGACGCTACGGCGCAGATTCCCTTAACAAATGGCTGATCATTTTCGCTGCAGTGCTGATGCTCGTGGGCTGGCTGGGGCGCAATTATCTCGCGCCGTGGATGGCCGCGTTCGGTACGCTGGCGTACGTTCCGCTCATCTGGGCGATGTTCCGCATGTATTCGCGCAACATGGAAGCGCGCCGCCGGGAAAACGCCGCGTTCCAGCGCTTTTTCACGAGGCTCAAAGACCGGCAGAACCGGTATTTCACCTGCCCGCGCTGCCGTCAGGTCGTCCGCGTCCCGCGCGGCAAAGGCCGCATCAATATCCGCTGCCCCAAATGCGGCGAGCAGTTTATTAAGAAAACCTGAAAAAACCGGCAGTCCACAAAGTGGGCTGCCGGCTTTCGAATCCCACCCGGAATAGAAAATCCCCCGCCGGATGAGTGATGGTCTTCCGTATCCCGACGAGTGGGTGGGATTCTCCCACGCCGGTTGCGACATGCCACCGGCATGTCGCCAAGGCGCCGGCTTTCGAATCCCACCCAGAATAGAAAATCCCCCGCCGAATGGCAGAGGATTTTCTATGGCGGAGTGGGTGGGATTCGAACCCACGGTACCGTTGCCGGTACACCTGATTTCGAGTCAGGGCCGTTATAACCACTTCGATACCACTCCGTATGAACTTGCCTTGGTATTATACCAGCAAGCGAGCGCAAAATCAAGGGGTTTCTTGCGCGAATCGCGGGAATGTTTCCCGAAAGCGGCAATTCGCGAGAAACTGTTCGTGTTTCTGCTGCAAAAGCGCCCATCTGGGTCGTGGTTCTTTTTGTAGAAAAATGTTCGAAATTTCCGTTGCAAATTCCCCTTTTCAGTGCTATAGTAGGCAGGCGTCGCGGGCTTGCGCGGCGAGAATTTGAAACTGGGGGATTGATCGCCATGCGGTACGATCCGCGGGATATGACGCACGGAAATCTCTGGAAGCAAATGCTGATCTTCAGCCTGCCGCTGATGGCGTCGAACCTGCTGCAGGTTCTGTTCAATATGTCGGACATCGCCGTCGTCGGGCAGTTCGCGGGCTCGCATGCGCTGGGCTCGGTCGGCTCGACGGCAACGCTTGCCACGCTCTACTCCGGCTTTCTGATCGGCATGGGCGCGGGCGTGAATGTCCTCACGGCGCGGTTTCTCGGGGCGCGCGAGGAAGAAAATACGCGCCAGACCGTCCATACGGCGGCAGTCGTCTGCCTCGGGCTGGGTCTTATTCTGATGGCGCTGTGCTTTTCCCTGGCAAGACCGCTTCTGACGCTGCTCGGAACGAAGGATGAGCTGATTGACGGCGCGATTTTGTATCTTCGCATCTATGCCTTCGGCCTTCCGGCGATGGCGCTTTATAACTTCGGCAGCGCCGTGCTCACCGCGACGGGCGACACAAGGCGGCCGCTCCTCTTCCTCTCGATCGCAGGCGGTCTCAACATCTGCCTGAACCTCTTTTTTGTCATCGTCTGCAAGATGACAGCCGACGGCGTCGCGCTGGCAACGATCCTTTCGCAGTATACCTCGGCGGTGCTTGTGCTGCGGGTGCTGCTGCGCGCGCAGGAGAGCTACCGGCTGGAGCTCAGGAATTTCGTTTTCAGCGTTGAAAAGGCCAAGCGGATCCTGGCGCTCGGCGTGGCCTCCGGCATGCAGCACGCGATCTTCGCCATCGCGAACCTCTTTATTCAGTCGGCGGTCAACTCGTTCAGCGCCGCCGTCGTCGAAGGAAACTCCGCCGCGGCAAACGCCGACTCTCTGGTCTACGAGGTCATGGCCGCGCCCTATACGGCCTGCTCGACCTTCATCAGCCAGAACTACGGCGCACGCAACAAAAAGCGCATCATGCAGGCCTACCGCGTGAGCCTGGTGTATTCGTTCGGCGTGGGCGCGGTGCTGGGGCTTGCGCTGCTGTTCTTCGGCGGCAGCTTCCTGCGCATCTTCACGCCCGACCCCGAGGTAATCATGGCCGGCATGGAAAAGCTTCAGATCATGAGCTGGAGCTACGCGTTCTCGGCGTTCATGGATAATACCCTCGCTGCCTCGCGCGGGCTTGGCAAGAGCGCGGCTCCGATGGCGATCGTCATTCTCGGCTCGTGCGTGTTCCGCGTGATCTGGGTGTATACGATCTTCGCCATGTTCCATACGCTGACGGCGCTGTACCTTCTTTACATCTTCTCCTGGTCGCTCACCGCCATCGGCCAGATGGTCTACTTC
>CAKUNY010000096.1 GCA_934668605.1 uncultured Oscillospiraceae bacterium
TTGTCGCGCTTTTTGCCGATGGCGTCAATTTCGTCGATGAAGACGATGCAGGGCGCTTTTTCCTTGGCCTGCTTAAAAAGGTCGCGGACCTTACTTGCGCCCATGCCGACGAACATCTCAACGAATTCCGAGCCCGACATCGAGAAGAACGGCACGTTCGCCTCGCCCGCAACGGCTTTTGCAAGCATCGTCTTGCCGGTTCCCGGAGGGCCGACGAGCAGCACGCCCTTCGGCATCGACGCGCCGACGTCGGTGTATTTCTGCGGATTGTGAAGATAATCGACGATCTCGGCCAGGGACTCCTTTGCTTCGTCCTCGCCCGCGACATCGTCAAAGTGGATACCGGCAGTGGACTGAACGTAGACCTTCGCGTTCGACTTGCCCATGCCGCCGAACATCAAAGAGTCCTTGCCGCCCATCTGGTCGCGGAGCTTCTTTGCCATGTACTGGCCGAGGCCGATGAAGATGAGCATTGGAAGAAGACCCGTGATGAGAAGGCTCAGGAGCGGAGACGTGGACGAGCTGACGTCCTTTGAAAATTTCGCGCCCGACTCATAAAGCCGCTCGGTGAGCTGCGGGTCGTCCATAGCGTTTGTCTGGTAGACGTTTTTGCCGTCCTTGTCGGTAAAGACGATCTGCTGGTCTTCGACCTGCACCTGCCCGATGTTCTTTTCCTCCGTCATGGACATGAACGTACCGTAGTCCACCTCCGTGACCTCCTCTTTCAGAAGCAGCGGCGTGACGATGAGGTTGAAGACGAGCAGCACCAGAAGCACCACACCATAGTAATAAAGCAAGGGCTTCTTAGGACTTTTGACTTCCTGCATATGGATTCCTCCTTATTGGTTCCGGCGCTTCCTCCTGAATCGCACTTGCGAAACGGCGCGTCCTGCGATATGATAGGAAAAACCGGTAAATTGACAAAATTACGAGGTGATTTTTTGTGAAAACAATCGAAGCGCAATCGAAACTCAAGCTGATTGCGTCGCTGTGCATTTTCGGAACGATCAGCCTTTTCGTGCGCAATATCGCGCTCGGCTCTGGAATGATCGCGCTGTCGAGAGGTGTTCTCGGCTCGATATTTCTGCTTTTATATCTTGCGCTGCGCCGTCAGAAATTAGACCTTCCGGCGGTTCGGAACAATCTCTGGATCCTGCTTCTTTCCGGCGGTGTGATGGGGCTCAACTGGGCGCTGCTTTTTGAGGCGTACCGGTACACGACGGTCGCGACGGCGACGCTCTGCTATTATATGCAGCCAGTATTTCTGACGCTGGCGGCGACGGTTGTGCTGGGAGAAAAGCTGAGCCTGAAAAAAGGGCTCTGCGTGCTCGTCGCGCTTTGCGGTATGGTGCTGATCTCGGGCGCCCTCGGCGGGGGACTTCCCGCGTCCGGAGAGCTCAAGGGGATTGCGCTGGGGCTCGGCGCGGCCTGCTTTTACGCGTGCGTCATTCTCTGCAACAAGAAGCTGCGGGGCATTGGCGCGTTCGATAAGACCATCGTCCAGCTGCTGGCGGCGGCCGCCGTCATGGTTCCCTACTGCGCGCTCACGGGCGAAAAAATCACGGCGGAAACGTTCCGGCCGGTGTCGCTTCTGTGCCTTCTGGTGCTCGGCATGTTCCACACCGGCTTTGCCTACGCGCTTTACTTTGGCAGCATGAAGGCCCTTCGCGCGCAGACCATCGCCATTTTCAGCTACATTGATCCCGTCATCGCGATTCTCATTTCCGTGACCATCCTCCACGAGCCGTTTACCATCCTCAGCGCCCTCGGCTCCGTCCTGATTCTGGGCGCCGCCTTCGTCAGCGAGAAGGGCTGAAGCCTACGGGATTTCGGGAATCTTCCGGGAGGTTCGTAGGGGGCGATGCCCACATCGCCCCAAGGGAAGTTGCGAATTCGCCGGAGATTTCCGAAAAAAACGGGTGCGTTCCGCCGGGTCGATGTGGGCATCGACCCCTACGCATAAGTGGGAAAATTTCAGGAATCCATCCATCCCGACACGGTTTGGAAATCCTGCCTCCGCTTGGGGGCGGGATTTTATTTTGCGCGCATTTCCCAGAATGCAACGGCGCTGGCGGCGGCTACGTTCAAAGAGTCCACGCCGTGCGCCATCGGGATGCGGACGGTATAGTCGCAGGCGGCGATGGTGCCGTTTGCAAGACCGTCTCCCTCTGCGCCAAGGACGATGGCAAGCCTCTCGAGGCTTCTTAACCGCTCGTCTCCGAGCGCGAGCGAATCATCTCGCAGCGCCATCGCGCAGGTCGCAAAGCCTGCATCGCGAAGAAGCGCCATGCCGCCGTCCGGCCAGGTATCGAACGTTGCCCACGGCAGCTGAAAGACTGTTCCCATGCTCACGCGCACCGCGCGCCGGGTCAGAGGATCGCAGCACGTGGGGCTGAGCAGCACCGCGTCCATGCCCAAGGCCGCCGCCGAGCGGAAGATCGCGCCGATGTTCGTCGCGTCCACCACGCCCTCCAAAACCGCCACACGCCTTGCGCCCGCAATGACGCCGGACGGGCTTTCTGGCGCAGGCCTTCGCATCGCGCAAAGAACGCCGCGCGTGAGGGTATAGCCGGTGAGATTTGCCAGCAGCTCCCGGCCGGCCGTGTAGACCGGAACGTCCGGGAATCGGGCAAGAAGGGGAGCGGCGTCGCCCGTGATGTGGCGCTCCTCCATCAGGAAGGAAACGGGCGTGAGCCCCGCGGTAAGCGCCGCTGCGATGACCTTCGGGCTCTCGGCGATGAAAAGCCCCTTCTCGGGCTCCAATCGGTTTCGCAGCTGCGCCTGCGTGAGCCGGGCAAAAACGTCCAGCTCGGGCGCGTCGAGCGAGGAAAGTGGAATGATATTTGCCATGCGAACCTCCAAATCAAGAGATTAGCTGTATCATACAGGGGAAAACCCTAAAAATCAAGCGTCCTGTTTTTTGGCCTCCAGCTCCAGAGCCGTCATGGACTTGCGGAACTGCCGCGAGAACAAAATTGCGGTAAATGTCACGGCGATCACATCTGCGACGGGCTCCGCCGCGTAGACGCCCATAACGGGGTTTGAAAGCACGTGCGGCATGATATAGATGAGCGGAATGAGCAGCACGAACTTGCGCACGACCGCCACAATGATCGAGCACGGCGCGTTTCCGAGCGAGACGAACGTCATCTGGCAGGCGATCTGAATGCCGAAGAGCACGAGAACGCCGCAGTAAATCCGAAGCGCCTTGGCCGCGAAGACGATGAGCTCTTCATTCGGCGTAAAGATCGAGGCGAACACGCCCGGGAAAGCCTGAATTGCGCCCCATAAAATGGTCGAGTACACAAGAGACGAGGTCAAAAGCAGCCGGAACGCCTTTCTGACGCGCGCTGCGTTCTTTGCGCCGTAGTTGTAGCTCAGGATCGGCTGCGCGCCTTGCGCCAGACCTTGCAGCGGAAGCATCGCGAACTGCATGACGCTCGTCAGAATCGTCATTGCGCCGACCGCGATATCGCTGCCGTATTTTAAAAGCGAGGTGTTAAAGCACACTGAAATGACGCTCTCGCTGGCCTGCATGATAAAAGACGCTGCGCCCAGCGCGATGCAGGGAAGAAAGAACTTCGGGCGCAGGCGGATGTTTTCGTTTTTCAGCCGCAGCAGCGTCTTCTTCCCGCGCAGAAACGCGCACACCCAGACGCACGACACGCCCTGCGAGAGGATCGTCGCCAGAGCTGCGCCGCGAACGCCCATGTGGAATGCGAAGATGAACAGCGGGTCGAGCGCGATATTGCAGACGGCGCCGATCAGAACCGTCAGCATCCCGGTCTTTGCGAAGCCCTGCGCGGTGATGAACGCGTTCATGCCGAGGGTCAGCTGGACGAAGATCGTGCCGATGGCGTAGATGTTCATGTAGCTGACGGCGTATTCGATCGTGTTTTCGCTCGCGCCGAAAGCAAGAAGCAGGGGGCGGTTGAACGCGAGCAGCACGGCGGTCAGCACAAGAGACACGATGACTTGCAGCGTAAAGCAGCTGCCGAGCGTCTTTTCTGCCGACTCGTGGTCGTTCTTGCCCATGAAGATCGAAGCGCGCGGCGCGCCGCCGGTACTGACCAAGGCCGCAAACGCCGAGACGATCATGATGATCGGCAGGCACACGCCGACGCCTGTCAGCGCCAAAGAGCCGTCTTCCGGCATGTGGCCAATATAGATGCGGTCGACGATGTTATAGAGCATGTTGACCAGCTGCGCGATCACCGTCGGCACGGAGAGCCTTAAAAGAAGCTTTCCGACGGGCTCGGTTCCCAAGAATGTCTTATCCTGATTCATTGTGCGATCCCTTTCATTTCTGCGTCATTTCTGCGGCGCGCTCTAAATTCTGCGAGATGGTTTCCATGCAGCGGGCGAAGCAGGCGAGGTCTTCCTCGCAAAGCCCCTGCGCAAGCGTCTGCGCGAAGGCCTCCTGCATAGCGCGGCCTCTTGTGAGGATAGGCTCTGCCTTCTCGGTCGGCACAAGGCGGAGCTTTCGCCGGTCACCGGGAACGCTCTTTCGCTCCAAAAGCCCCAGCGTCACCAGCGTGTCGACATGCAGGGAGACAATGCCGGGCTTTAAATGGCGCATGGCGCAGATGTCCTTTGCGGTGCTGTTTTCCGGATTGTTCGCCAGAAACAGCAGAATCTCCGCCGCCGTCTGCGGGATGGCAAACTCCCGGCTCAGCGGCTGCATCGCGGCGCTGTACGCGTCCATGAGGCGCTTGGCCTGCAAATGAAGCCTGGCCGCGGGCGGAAAATTATCCATGCCGGTTCCCTCCAAAACTAGAATGTTCATTTTTGAACAATTCAATTATAATCAAAAAATGCCGGATGTCAAGTGGCGTGCGCAAAAAAATCCGCCCGGTGTTCCGGACGGATTTTGGTTATTTTTTCGCGTTGATGACGAGCAGAATACCGTCTGCGCAGGAGATTTTTGCCGCGTCTTCCCATTCGTTGCTGATGCCGATGGGGAACGTGTTCGTGACGCGCGCGCCTTGCAGGGGATATTTGACCCCGGAGATGCAGACGTTTTCCACCCGGTCAGAAAGAGCCAGCACGGAAAGAGAATACCCCGGGAGGGGCGGAAGGGTGATAGAATCGTTTTTGAGAAGGAAAATCCGCGCGTCATTTCCCAAGAGCGACGCTTTGACGCCTCGTTCGCAGGCAAAGCCCAGAGCCTGCAAGTTTCCCATCAAGTGATCGAGCCGGCCTCCAAGCGCGCAGTAGAGCCGGATCTCCGAAAACCCCTCGGAAACTGCCCAGCGGACTGCCGCCATCGTGTCCGTGTCGTCCTTTTCAACCGGCAGATCGAGCACCGGAACGGTTTTGTCGAGCTCTCCCCGGTAGGAATCAAAATCGCCGACGAGAAGATCGGGGCGGATAGCGGCTTTTTTTGCGTAGGCGTAGCCCCGGTCGCAGGCGATGATAAAATCCGCGTCCCGGATACCGGCCAGATCGTCGGCCTCCCCGCCGGAGATGATCGCGCAAAGCTTTCTCATGGCGCCTCCCAAAGAAACAGGGACTGCCCGACGGACAGCCCCGGAGTTCCTTTATTCTAACATATTTGCCGTGAAAATCAAGCTTCGTCCGCGAGAATATCGCCCTCGATGGAGATCGTCACCACGCGAAGAGAAAGCTTTTTGCCGCTTTCGGCAATGGCTTTTTTGGCCGCGAATTCGAGGCCGCCGCAGCACGGAACCTCCATGCGAAGAAGCGTCACGGTTTTCACGTCGTTCTGCGCGAAAATCGCGGAAAGCTTCTGGCTGTAATCGATCGCGTCGAGCTTCGGGCAGCCGATGAGGGTGATTTTGCCGCGCATGAAGTCCTCGTGGATAGAGGCGTAGGCGTAGGCCGTGCAGTCGGCGGCAATTAACAGCTCGCAGCCGTCAAAATACGGGGCGTTCACGGGCGCAAGCTTGATCTGGCACGGCCACTGGGAAAGCTGTGATGGGCGCTTCTGCGCGGTTACCGGCGCTGTATCGTGGTGCATCTGCCGCATTTTTGCGCCGGGGCAGCCGGTGTGGGCGGCCTTGTGCGCCTTCGCGGCCAGAACGGCGGCTTCGTTATACGCGGCTGCCTCGCGCTCGACAAAATGGATCGCGTCCATCGGACATGCGGGCAGGCAGTCGCCGAGACCGTCGCAGTAGTCGTCGCGCATGAGTCTGGCCTTGCCGCCTACCATGCCGATTGCCCCCTCGTGGCAGGCCTTCGCGCATGCGCCGCAGCCGTTGCACTTTTCCTCGTCGATCTGAATGATTCTGCGTTTCATGAAAACCACTCCGTTTCCTTTGTTCTGGTGGTAGTATAGCAGAGCCGGAGGCGCAAATCCGTTGGAGTTCCAACAAAGAACATGAAAAATTTTGAAAAACCGCCGCACCCGGATAGATGCGGCGGTATGAAAAACAGTTTGGAACCTCAGTCCTCGCGGAAAACAATGCCGTTTTCGTCGGCCTTTTCGATGACGGCCAGCGCGTGGTAGTTGACGCCCATGTTGCGCAGCCTGTCGCCGCCGCCCTGGAAGCCCTTTTCGATCGCGATGCCGACGCCGATGAGCTCCGCGCCCGCCTGCTCCACGAGCTCGCAAAGCCCGCGCACGGCCTCGCCGTTTGCCATGAAGTCGTCGAGGATCAGCACGTGGTTGTCCTTTGTCAGCCACTCCTTGGAGAGAATCTGCGTGACCTTCTTTTTATAGGTATAGGAATAGATCTCGCTCTGATAGAGGCCGCCTTCGATGTTGTCGCTCTTCGCCTTCTTGGCAAAGACCATCGGAAGACCGTACCGGTACGCGCAGATCGCAGCCAGCGCAATGCCGCTTGCCTCGGCGGTGAGAATGAGATCGACCTTGGACAGATCGAACAGCTTCGCAAACTCGTCGGCGATGTCCCCCATCAGCTTGCAGTCGATCCGGTGGTTGAGGAAACCGTCGACTTTCACGATATTGCCGGGCAGAACCTTGCCTTCCTTGATGATCCGTTCCTTGAGCTCCTGCATAAACCAAACCTCCTGATGTAATAAAATCGGCGGCAAGAGACAATCCTCCTGCTGCCAATTCGCAAAGCCGCGGGAAGATACAGCCCCTGCGGCAAATGTCCAATAGTCGCAGCTGTGGCGCTGCGGTAGAAACGTCCGGGCCATGTATCCGAACCTATATTGGCAACACACTGTTTTGCGCGTTTGTCCGCATGGAACGAACAGCACGCCTTTTTGTACCTTGATGCTATCATTTCTGACCCGTTTCGTCAAGAGGCGAACCGGGAAAAAACAAGACAAAAATTCGGCCAAATCGAAAC
>CAKUNY010000097.1 GCA_934668605.1 uncultured Oscillospiraceae bacterium
TCAGTATAAGCATGAAAATAATTTCAAGCGGTGCCTTTCAAAGCTGGACTTGGATGATGTGCGTGCAGCGATTCAACCAGCGAAAGAAATTATGAAAATGAATAAAGACAACGGTAAAAGTCTGATACGCCATGGTGGATACGAATACTATGAAGACAATCCGGCTCTGACGATCCATGAAGCAGTACAAAAGATTTTGGCGGCGTGCGGATTGTCCTAATTTGCAGACACATATGAAAGGCTGGTTATTGCAGTGGTCATGCAATAGCCAGCTTTTTGCATGATTCATAACTATTCGACATTCATGATGTGCGCCACAAGGCGCAGATTTCGCTCGATCAGGACGTTTCGCGCATCCAGATCGCCTGCCGCGCTTTTTTCGAGATAGTAGCGTTCCTCTTCCAAAGTCAGGGGTTTCGGAAACGAACTGCCGGAAGAGAGTCTGAGTGAATAGAGCATGCTGCTGAGCATCAGCCACACGCCGGCGCATAGCATATGCATCACCTCCATAGGCTACTGTATTCACGCCCGGCTCGTCCAAATCCCTGAAAAAGCGCGCGGCAGGTATCGCGAGGGGGCGCGATACCTGCCGGAAGCGGTATGCTGTTGTAGTGGGTCGGAATCTGCACAAATGCGCGGAAGGGGAGAGCGTTCAGGCGTTATAGGTGCTTGCGGCGGTATTGCCGCCGTGGCCTGTCCAGTTGGTGTGGAAAAATACGCCGCGCGGCGCGTCCAGCCGCTCGTAGGTGTGCGCGCCAAAATAATCGCGCTGCGCCTGCAATAGATTTGCAGACAGACGCTCGGTGGTGTAGCCGTCAAAATAGCTCAGCGCCGCCGTCATCGCCGGGGCCGGAACGCCGTAGGAAACAGCCGCTGCTGCGACCTTGCGCCATGCGGGAATGCGCGTTTCTATCGTGTTCTTGAAATACGGGTCGAGCAGGAGGTTCGAAAGCTCCGGATTTTTGTCATACGCTTCTTTGATCTTACCGAGGAAGACCGAGCGGATGATGCAGCCGCCACGCCACATGAGGGCGATGCCGCCGTAATTCAAGTTCCATCCATAGGTCTTGGCCGCCGTGCGCATGAGGGTGTAGCCTTGGGCGTAGGAGATGATCTTGGAGGCATAGAGCGCCTGCCGGATGGCCTCGATCATTTCCGCTTTGTCGCCGGTGAAGGCCGGAATCGTGCGGGCGTATTCTTTCGATGCTTCGACGCGCTCAGACTTCATCGCAGACAGGCAGCGCGCAAAGACCGCTTCTCCGATCAGCGTCAGCGGAACGCCTTCGTCCAGTGCAGCGATACCTGTCCACTTGCCGGTGCCCTTCTGGCCTGCGGTGTCGAGAATTTTTTCCACGATGGGCTCGCCGTCGGTATCCTTGTACGCGAGAATGTCGCGGGTGATCTCAATTAAATAAGAATCCAGCTCCGTTTTGTTCCATTCCGCGAAGACCTCGTGCATTTCGTCGTCCGACATCCCAAGGAGATCGCGCATCAGCTGATACGCCTCGCAAATGAGCTGCATATCGCCGTACTCAATGCCGTTGTGAACCATTTTCACAAAGTGCCCCGCGCCGTTTTCGCCGACCCAGTCGCAGCAGGAGCTGCCGTCTTCGACCTTCGCGCAGATGGCTTGGAAGATGGGCTTTACATACGGCCACGCGGCAGGGCTTCCGCCCGGCATCATGCTGGGGCCTTTTAACGCGCCTTCCTCGCCGCCGGATACGCCGGTTCCGATGTAGAGCTTGCCCTTGCTTTCTACATACGCAGTTCTGCGGATGGTGTCGGGGAAGTGGGAGTTGCCGCCGTCAATGAGGATATCACCGTCATCCAGCAGCGGCAGGAGCTTTTCAATCATGTCGTCCACAGCTTGGCCTGCCTTGACCATCATGAACACCTTGCGCGGCGTTTCGAGGCTTGCGACCAGCTCTTCGAGGCTGTGGCAGCCGATGATGTTCTTTCCTACGGCCCTGCCGTTTACAAACTTATCAACCTTTTCCGTCGTGCGGTTGAAAACCGCCACCGTGAAGCCCTTCGACTCCATGTTCATGACGAGGTTTTCGCCCATGACGGCAAGGCCAATGAGGCCAATATCTGCTTTTTTCATAACATAGCTCCTTTCGCGCCGAGCGCTTTGCATCCGTTCAATCTGCAAACTGTTATAACAGTTAACTTGTGCCGACATTATAGAACATAGTGCGGCAAATGTCAATATCGATCTGAAAAATTGTGGTTTCATAAGAAATATTTTGCGAAATGTATTAATACGTCGAAAATAGAGCAGACGATTTGTGAAAAAATGTGGATTGCAATTATAAACTGTACTGTTATAATAGATAACAGAAAACAGAGGATATGCGGCAGGCGGCTGCCCGGGGAGGAAACAGAATGATTATTGCCGATACTGTCAACGAGCAGATGCACGAACTGATCCTGAATCTGATTCTGGAACGGAAGATCAAACCGGGCGAGCGCGTCAATCCCAAGCAGATTGCGGAGGACAACCACGTCAGCCTTATGCCCGTCAGAAACGCCTTGCAGCAGCTGACGACCGAGGGACTTCTGGAAACGCACCAAAGAGTCGGCGTGTTTGTCCGCGAATATTCAGACCGGGAGTTGGCGCAGATCGGCGAGGTGCGAAAGCTCTACGAGCTCTATTGCCTCGAGCATTTTGCCGACCGGATCGACCGCAGCGAGGTTCTGGAGTTGTATCACCAGATTGAAAAACGCGAGCCGAGGTCGCGTGCGATGATTGCGCTCGACGAGCAGCTGCACCGCATGATTGTCGTGGCCTCCGGAAATCCGTTCCTCATCCAGCAGTACAGCGGCATGCAGAACCTCATCCGGATTCATATGTATCACGAACACGCTGACGCGGAAGCGTCCAAAAAGGCGCATCTGGAAATTCTCGAGGCGCTCTATAAGGCGAACTATTCCGGCGCCTATCTGGCGTTGGCAAACCATCTCGACGAGGTGACAAAGATGTATAAGGAGAACGAGGAAGTATGATCGTACTGGCGCTTGAATCGAGCACGAGCTCGGCAAAGGCCATGCTCTATGATAACGAGCAGGGCGTGCTTGCCGTCAGAAGCGTGGCGTATCCCGCGAGCATCAGCGCAGGCGGTGTGTGCGACACAAAGGCGGTCACGACGCTTACGCTGGAGCTGGGGCGCGAGATTGCACAGGGACAGCCCGTGCAGGCGGTTGCCATCTGCGCAACATGGCACAGTGTGAGCCTCTGCCGGGGATCACTCGACCATCCCGGAAAGGCGTATCTCTGGAATTTTTTAGAGCCGAGCGGGCAGTGCGCGCAAATCCGGCAGGACGCGGCGCTCACAGACGAGCTATACCGCCGGACCGGCTGCATGCCGCATGTGACCTATTCCAGGCACGCACTGCGGTACTTGGCCTCGCAGGGGGCGGATATTCAGGACGGACCATTGATCTCTCAGGGCGGTTACACGTTCCATGTGCTCACGGGTGAGTGGCGCGAGTCCATCAGTACGATGTGCGGCTCGGGGCTTGTCAATGTCAGAACGCTTGCTTACGACGATTTTGCCGTAGAATGGACGGGAGTGAAACGCGAACAGCTGCCGCCGCTTGCAACGTTCTGCGATACTGCGCCCCTTACCGACGAGGGCGCGAAGCTTCTTGGCCTTGCACCGGGGATCCCTGTCGTTCCGGCCTTCCCGGACGGCGCGCTTAACCAACTGGCCGCCGGTGCGATGGGGCGCGGGCGGATGACGCTCTCTATCGGCACGAGCGCGGCCATACGCTTGAGCACGAATGAGCCGAAGCTGCCGGAGAACCACGCGCTCTGGTGCTATTACGGCGTGGATGGCTGGATGACGGGTGCGGCCATCGCAGGCGCGTGCAACTGTGTCAACTGGTTCATGAACCATGCGCTGGGGCAGAAGCTGCGTTTTTCTGACCTCGAAGAAGGAGCTTGGAGCGCCGAGCGGCTGCCGGTCTTTTTGCCCTTCCTCTTCGGCGAACGCTGCCCGGGCTGGAACGATGCGCGGCGCGGCGGATTCTTGGGCATTTCGCCGGAGCATGGCGCGCCGGAGCTGTACCGGGGACTGCTCGCTGGCATTGTCTGTAATCTCTATCAGTGCTATGAAACGCTCTGCAAGACGGCGGGCGAGCCTGCCGATGTACGCGTCTCGGGCGGCGTTCTGAATTCTGCGGGATGGACGCAGATGCTTGCCGACTTTTTGCAGCGCGAGCTTCTGTGCGCAGACGAGCCGAACGCTTCGACGATTGGAGCTGCGCTTCTGGCCGCGCACGCAGCAGGGGATAAAACGCCGTTGGAGACGGTGGGATCGGGCGCGGCGTCTCACCGGGTGCAGCCGAGACGAGAGCGGGAAGCTGCCTGCCGCAGGCTGTATACGCAGTATTTGAAAGCATATCAAACTGGCTTGTAAGCCATGAGTTGGAGGTATTATGATGGAAAAAGTACTCATTACGCCGCGTTCCTACGGAAAATATGACAAGAGCGTGGAGGATCAGCTGAAAAACGCAGGATTTGCCGTCGTGGGCAATCCCGTGGGGCGGATCCTTACAAAAGAAGAGATGAAGACATGGATCGCCGATTGTGTGGGCGTGATCATTGGCGTTGACCCTTTGGATAAGGACGTGCTTGCCTGCGCGCCCAATCTGCGTGCAGTTTCCAAATACGGCGTCGGCACGGACAATATCGATCTGGATTACTGCAAGGAGCACGGCGTCGAGGTGACGATCACGCGCGGGGCAAATTCGCAGGCTGTCGCGGATTATGCGTTTTCCATGCTCTGCGCCTGCGCGAGAAAGATTCCGGCGATCGATAAATACTGCCATGCGCAGGACTGGACGAAGCGGATGGGGCTCGATATCTACGGCAAGAAGATCGGCATTCTCGGCCTCGGCGCAATCGGCAAGGGCGTGGCCGAGCGAGCTGCTGGCTTCCATATGGAGGTTCTGGCGTATGACGTATACTGGAACGAGGACTACGCGGCGCAGCACGGCATCCGTTATGCGAAGCCCGAGGAAATATTCAGAGAGTGCGACTTTATCAGTCTCCATCTGCCGCTCACCGAGCAGACGCATGGCATTGTCAACGAGGCGGCGTTGTCTCAGATGAAAAAGACCGCGGTTCTCATCAACACCGCGCGCGGAGAGCTCATTGATGAGGACGCGCTGGTGAAGGCGCTTCAGAGCGGTCAGATCGCCGCAGCGGGGCTCGACGTGTTTCGTGAAGAACCGCCCAAAAATCCGGAGCTTTATCAGCTGGAAAACCTCATCATGGGCGCGCACTGCGCGGCGTCTACGCAGGGGGCGAGCATGGCGATGAGTCAGATGGCAACCGAGAATCTTGTCAGAGCACTGGTAAGATAAGAAGGGGCTTCGCGATAGATCTACACCGGATGTTGGGTAGGTTTAGTGCGAAATTTGAAAAAACTGCACCAAGTAAATCAAGAATTCTCAAAAAATTATGCGAAACTTGCAATACTCTCTTGAATTTACCGGAAAACGTGATACAATAATAAGTAATAATGGGTAACTGTGAGAGGAAGACAAGATGAAAGCAAACAGACTCGATCTGCTCGAGGAATATATTCTGGAGCGCGGAAGCGTGACTCTGCCGGAGCTGTCCGAGGAGTTCAAGGTCTCCATGAACACCGTCCGCAGGGATATGACAGAGCTGGTGCAGCGCGGCAAGGTCAAAAAGGTCTATGGCGGCGTGACGATCAACGGCGCGGCCGTGCCCCCGGTTTCGATCCGGGAAAACACCCACAGCAAGGAAAAAGAGCGCATCGGCAGACTTGCCGCGGCTCTGGTGCATGACGGCGATACGATCTATCTGGATTCCGGGACGACAACACCCTGCATTCTGCGCAGCCTGACGAATGTGCAGTCGCTGACTGTGATCTCCCACAATCTGCGCGCGCTGGAAGAAGCGTCGCAACACAAGGAGTTCCACCTCATCGCTGTGGGCGGAGAGTACAGTTATCGAACCGGGGACTTTTCGGGTCTGGCCAGTTCCACGGATACGCTCAGCCGCTACCACATCAGCAAGGCGTTCATGTCCGCAACGTCAGTCTCTGTGAAGTTCGGCCTTTCCAGTACGTCGTTTCTGGAGGCGGAGATCAAGCGCAGCATCGTTGCGGGAAGCGATTCCATTGTGCTCATGAGCGACCACAGCAAGTTCATGCGCAACGCGGTCATCTCGTTCTGCAATCTGGAGCAGCTGTCGGCGATTGTCACCGATCAAGAGCCGGGGGAGGATATCCGGAATTTCTGTCTGGAAAAGAAGATCGAGTTATTATATTGAATGAACCACGCTCTCCGGAGGCTTCCGGGGAGCGTGATTTTTTTTGCTCCGGCAAATCAGAATGATAGCGGCGGATTGCACAAAAGGCTCCCGAAGGTTTTCCGGAAGCCTTTTTGCATGGGATCAAAAATCAGAGACTTACGCGATTCAGCGGTCAAGCGCTCGCTTTACTTCGCGGACAATGTGCTCTGCGGTCAGATCGAACTGCTTGCGCAGATAATCCTGCGGGCCGACCTCGCCGAAAACATCCTCGACGGCGACGCAGCCGAACTTCACAGCCATGCCGCAGATCGCGTTCTGCACGGCACTGGTCAGGCCGCCGATCTTGTTGTGGTTTTCCGCCGTGACGACGGCGCCGGTTTTCTCGGCATATTCGCAGATGAGCGCGTCGTCGAGCGGCTTGACGGTGACGGGATCAATGACGGCAGCGTCAATACCTTCCCCGGCAAGCAGCTTTGCAGCCTCCATGGCCTCGTGTACCATGATACCGCTGGCGACGATGACAGCATCCTTGCCCTCGCGCAGAACAGCGCCCTTGCCGGGCTTAAATGTATAATTGTCCGGATAGACCGGGTAGGACTCCTTGCGTCCGACACGGATGTATTTCACGCCCGGCAGGCTCTGGAACTGGTGGAGGAACGAACGGAGCATGTTCACGTCCGTCACGTCAACAACAATTGCACCGGGAATCGCGCGATAGAGCGCCATATCCTCAAACGGCATGTGCGTGCCGCCGTTGAATGCGGCGGTAATGCCGGGGTCGGAGCCAATGACGGTGACGGAATTTCCGGCATACGCGCCGGAGAGAAACACCTGATCATAACAGCGGCGGGAAGCAAACGGACCGAAGGTGTGGACAATGGGCTTGAAGCCGACGGCGGACATACCGCAGGCGATGCCGACCATGTTTGCCTCGGCAATGCCGCAGTCAATGGCGCGCGGCGTTCTGG
>CAKUNY010000098.1 GCA_934668605.1 uncultured Oscillospiraceae bacterium
GCTTACGGCATTCAGGGCTACGGCTCAATGTTCGTCTCGCACCTGAACGGAGACTATTTCTGCGTGATGGGGCTTCCGGTCTGTACGCTCGCCGGCATGCTGCGCAGCGCGGGTGTGGAAATTTTAGGGCAGATTTGATGATTTGGCGCTTGGATTTTAGCGCGGGGAAGTGATCGATTGAAAAGAAATTTCTGGACGGCGCGGCTCAAGACGATTCTGATCGTCGCGGTCGTTCTGGCCGTCATTGTGGCCGTCATTCTCGGCATTACGAGCGGGGCAACCTTCGGAGAAAACGTCGTGGGAACGATTTTATCCCCGATCCGCACCGGCATTGCCGCCATCGACCGGCAGGCCGAGCGGTACTATAACTATATCTTCGGCTACGAGGCGCTGAAAGCGGAAAACGCCGAGCTTCAGAAGCGGATTCTGGAGATGGAAGAGGACGTGCGCACGGCCGAGCAGTATCAGCGCGAAAACGAGCAGCTCAAAACGCTTTTGGGACTCAGCGAGGAGCACGAGGACTACAGCTTCGTCTCGGCTTACATCATTTCGTGGGACTCGTCCGACTATAAAAGCGCCTTCACCATCGGCAAGGGCACAAATTCCGGCTTGGAAGAGGGCATGTGCGCCGTCACGGAGAACGGACAGGTCGTGGGGCTCATCACGAAGGTCGGCGTCAACTGGGCGACGATCACGACGATCATGGACTCGTCGCTGGAGATCAGCGCCTCCATTGCGTCCTCGGGCTACACCGGCGTCGTGCAGGGCACGTATCTGCCCGACGGCAGCAGCATCCTTCGCATGAACTATCTGCTGACCGACGCGATCATCAAAAATGACGATCAGGTCGTCACGACCGGCTCGACGCTCTACCCCAGAGGCCTTCTTCTCGGCTATATCACAAACGCGAGCCAGGACGAGACGGGCGTTGCCAAATACGCGACACTAAACCCGTCGTGCGACCTCGACAACCTCGAGCAGATTTTTATCATCACAAACTACGCAAATCAGTAAGAAAAAACGCAGACCGGCAGAAGGCAGAAAGGCAGGAACCCATGCGCGAACGATACAAAAACGCCCTGATGTGGGGCTTATACGCGGCGCTGGTGCTGCTGGTCATGGTGTTGCAGACGGTGAGCTTCGGAAGACCCCGGTTTTTCGGCGTGAAGCTCTGCTTTGTGCCGGTGCTGGCCGCGTGCGTGGCGATGCACGTGGGAAGCGAGGCCGGGTGCGTGTTCGGTATGGCGTGCGGCCTTGTCTGGACGCTTGCCGGAGCTGACGGCGGCGCGATCCACATTGTGCTGCTGGCGCTGTGCGGCGCGGTGGCGGGGTATCTGTGTGACCGGTATCTGGTGCGCAACCTCGTTTCGGCGCTTCTCATGAGCCTGATGTGTCTTCTTTTCTGCCAGCTGGTTCTGTATTTGTTCAAATGTATGGTATCTTCCATCGGCATTCAGGGACTGCTTCCGGTTCTGGCGCAGGTGGGGATATCGCTTCTTCTGTGCCCGCCGGTATACCTGGCCGCGTGGGCAATTCGAAAGGCAGGTGCTTGATTTTTGGCAAGACGATCGAAATTCCGGATGGTCGTGCTCATTGGCGTGATCGTCAGCGTCATGTGCGTGTTTCTGCTGCGCATGTATACGCTCGCGGCGGTGAGCCCGGACGAGCGCGCCGTGGCGGACGCGGATTCCATGACCTATCAGACGACGGTGGAGGGCGCGCGCGGCTGCATTCTGGACAGAAACGGCAATGTGCTCGTTTCGAACCGCGCGACGTATAACATCGTGATCATCAACTACGTGCTGGCCAACACCGGCGCGGCGAATGAAAATATTCTGAAGCTGCTGCAAATGTGCGAGCAGCTCGGCATCGAGTGCCAGAGCCACTTCCCGGTGACGGACACCAGGCCGTATGAATACGACATGCAGAGCCTGAGCACGACGTGGCAGACCTATTTCCGGCAGTTTCTCAATAACCGCGACTATGACCTCGATATTTCCGCGTCGACCTTGATGCGGAACCTGCGCGAGGCATATCGGATCCCGAACGACTGGTCGCCGGAGGACATGTATAAGGTCATTTCCGTCCGCTATGAGCTCGAGCTTCGAAGCGTTGCGTCAAATCTGGAAAACTATATGCTCGCTGAGGACGTGGACGCGGAGTCTCTGGCCGCGGTCGCGGAGCTCGGCATTCCGGGCGTCATCGTCCAGTCCGGCACGGTGCGCGAGTATAAGACGACCTACGCCGCACATCTTCTCGGCACGCTCGGCGCGATGGATTCCGACGACTGGGAAAGCTATCGGGACAACGAGGACTACACCATGAACGCGATGATCGGCAAGAGCGGCATCGAAAAGGCGTTCGAGGAGTACTTACACGGCGTGTCCGGCACAAAGGTCACGACCGTGTCCACCACCGGCGACGTTCTGAGCGAGTATTACACAAAAATGCCCGAGCCGGGCAACAACGTGGAAACCACCATCGATATCACCCTCCAGGCAACCGCCGAGAAGGCGCTCGAGAAGGTCATTCTCGATCTGCGTGAAAACGGCGTCGGCACGCACAAGGAGGGCAAGGACGCCGAGGGCGGCGCGGTCGTGGTGCAGCAGGTAAAGACCGGCGAGGTGCTTGCCTGCGCGAGCTATCCGACGTTCAATCTCGCAACCTACCGCGAGGATTTTCAGGAGCTGGTCGAAGACGAGTATTCGCCGCTCATCAACCGCGCGCTCGGAAACGCCTATCCTCCCGGCTCCATTTACAAGATGGTCACGGCCATCGCCGCCATCGACTACGGCCATTACAGCCCCTATCACATCATCACCGACCAGGGACTTTACACGTTCTATGATTCCTTCCAGCCCAAGTGCTACGTCTGGTCGCGCGCGACCGGCGCGACGCACGGCTCGATTGACATGCGGCAGGCGATCGCCCACTCGTGCAACTACTATTTCTACGAGGTCGGCCGCGTGACGTATGACACGGCGCAGAAGGAGGTCGGCTTCAACCCCTTCGACGTGATCGCGAAATCCCTCGGCCTTGGAGAGCCCACGGGCGTGGAGCTCGACGAGAAGGTCGGCATGCGCGCGAACGCCGAAACGAAAAAGGAAATGTATGTGAACGAAGACTCCGGCTGGTACGGCGCGGACGTTTTGCAGGCCGTTATCGGCCAGAGCCTGAACCAGTTTACGCCGATGCAGATGTGCTCTTACGTGCAGGCACTGGCGAATCAGGGCACGCGCTATTCCGCGACGTTCCTCTCCCGCGTCATCTCCTGGGACTATCAGGACTTGATTCTGGAGCATGAGCCGGAGATCGCGAGCCAGCTCGAAATGTCTGACGACGCGAAGCTCTGCATCTCCGAGGGCATGTATCTGACCACGCAGGAGGGTACTGCCGAGGAATATTTCAAATACTACCCCGTGAAGGTCGCCTGTAAGACCGGTACCGCGCAGTGGCAGGGTACGACGTCCTCCGGTGCGTTCGGCGGCTCCGACCACGCCTCGTTTGTCCTTTACGCTCCGGCGGATGATCCCGAGATCGCCATCGCCGTGTACGTGGAAAAAGGCTCGAAGGGCGGCAATTTGTCCAACGTCTGTATCCCGATTCTGGACGCCTATTTCTCCTCCGCCACGCACTATGAGACGGTTATGACGGAGAATACCGCAGACTGACCCCACACGGAAGCTTGATTTTACTTGAAAGAGGAAGCGTGATATGACCGACCTTTCCCAAATCCGAAATTTCTCCATCGTCGCGCACATTGACCACGGCAAGTCGACGCTGGCCGATCGGCTGCTTGAGCAGTGCAACACGGTCGACAAGCGCGAGATGGAAGACCAGATCTTAGATTCCATGGACCTCGAGCGCGAGCGCGGCATTACCATCAAGGCGCGCGCCGTGCGTCTGGACTACCGGGCGGACGACGGGCAGGACTACGTTCTGAACCTCATCGACACCCCGGGTCACGTGGACTTCAACTATGAGGTTTCGCGGAGTCTGTCTGCCTGCGAGGGTGCGGTGCTCGTCGTCGACGCGTCGCAGGGCATTGAGGCGCAGACGCTGGCAAACACCTATCTCGCGATCGACAATGGGCTGGAGGTTCTGCCCGTTGTCAACAAAATCGACCTGCCCGCAGCAAGACCCGAGGAGGTCAAGCACGAAATTGAAGATGTGATCGGCCTTCCGGCGATGGACGCGCCCGAGATCTCGGCCAAAAACGGCATCAACATCCACGCCGTGCTCGAGATGATCGTCAAAGACGTTCCCGCCCCCAAGGGCGACCGGGAAGCGCCCTTGCAGTGCCTGATTTTTGACAGCCAGTACGATTCCTACCGCGGCGCGATCGTCTACATGCGCGTGGTAAACGGCGTGGTGAAGACCGGAATGGACATCAAGATGATGTCGACGGGCGCTGTCTATAAGGTCGTCGAGGTCGGATATCTGCATCCCCTGGGCATGCGCCCGGCAGACGCGCTCGGCGCGGGCGAGGTCGGCTACCTCACGGCATCCATCAAAACCGTCTCCGATACAAGAGTCGGCGACACGATCACAACGGTAGAAAATCCGTCTCCCGAGGCGCTTCCCGGCTATAAGGAGGCGCAGCCGATGGTCTTTTCGGGCGTGTATCCGGCGGACGGGTCGAAATATCAGGATCTTCGCGACGCGCTGGAAAAGCTCAAGCTCAACGACGCTTCCATGTCCTACACGCAGGAAAATTCGATTGCCCTCGGCTTCGGCTTCCGCTGCGGCTTCCTCGGCCTTCTTCACATGGAAATTATCCTCGAGCGGCTCGAGCGGGAGTATAACCTTGATTTAATCACGACCGCGCCCAACGTCGTCTACCAGATCACGAAAACAGACGGCACGGAGGTTGAGGTCTACACGCCGCTTAATTACCCAGACCCCGCCGAAATTGCCGAGGCGCGCGAGCCCTACGCGAAGGTCAACCTCATCACGCCGCCGGAGTATGTGGGCGCGATCATGGACTTATGCACCAATCGGCGCGGCGAGTTCAAGGACATGAAATACCTGGACACCACGCGCGTGGAGCTCCACTATTCCATGCCGCTGAACGAAATCATCTACGACTTTTTTGACGCGCTCAAGTCCCGGACGCGCGGCTACGGCTCTTTGGACTACGAGCTCGAGGGCTACCGGCCGTCGAAGCTTGTAAAGCTCGATATTCTTTTAAACGGAGAGATCGTCGACGCGCTGAGCTTTATTCTCTTCGCGGACAACGCCTACGCCAGAGCGCGCAAGATCTGCGAAAAGCTCAAGGAGAATATCCCCCGGCAGATGTTCGAAATTCCGGTGCAGGCCGCCGTCGGCGGCAAGATCATCGCCCGCGAGACGATCAAGGCGCTCAGAAAAGACGTGCTCGCCAAGTGCTATGGCGGCGATATCACACGAAAGAAGAAGCTGCTCGAAAAACAGAAGGAAGGCAAGAAGCGCATGCGCACGTTCGGTACCGTCGCGGTGCCGTCCGAGGCGTTCATGGCGGTGTTGAAGCTTGATGAAGAATAAGAATGTACACGCGGTGGGCGGTATGCCGATCGTAGAGAGCCGGAAAAAGAGCCTCGGCATCTACGTTCACATTCCGTTCTGCCGCAGCAAATGTGAATACTGCGACTTTTACTCCATCCCCGGCGCGCGCAGCAAGGAGCTGATGACAAGGTACTTAGACGCTGTCATTGCCCACATCCGCGAGTCCGCGCCCTGCGCGGTCGGATACGAGGTCGACACGGTCTACTTTGGAGGCGGCACACCGTCGTTTTTTGGCGCGACGGGGCTCAGCCGGATTTTTGCCGAGATTGACCGGCGCTTTGACGTCAGCCGCGACGCGGAGGTCACCTTGGAGGCAAACCCCGATTCCGTGACGCTGCCGATGCTGACGCAGCTGCGGCGGGCGGGCTTTAACCGGATCTCCATCGGCGTGCAGTCGGACATCGACGAGCAGCTGAAAGCTTTGGGGCGGCCGCACAACTATAAGCAGGCGCAGCAGGCCGTCTCGATGGCGCGCCGGGCGGGCTTTAATAACGTCTCGGTCGACCTGATGTTCGGCCTTCCCAATCAGACGCGCGAGCAGTGGATGCAGACGCTTCGGAACGTCATCGACCTCAAGGCAGACCACATTTCCTGTTACGGCCTCAAGGTCGAGCCCGGCACGAAGCTCTATGAATACCGCTCGTGCGCAAATCTGCCGGATGACGACGCGCAGGCGGACATGTATTTCTACGCGGTCGAAACGCTCGAGCAGTTCGGGTACCACCAGTACGAAATTTCGAACTTCGCCAAGGACGGCTATATCTGCCGGCACAATATGAAATACTGGACGGGAGACGAGTATCTGAGCTTCGGCCCGTGCGCCGCGTCCGACTTCGCCGGAAAGCGCTTTACCATTGCGCCGGATATTGAAAAGTATATGGACGGCGTTCTGGGCAAGGGCGCGATTTTGTCCGAGTGCGAGACGGTTCCCATGCGCGAGCGCGCGGGGGAGTACCTGATGCTAAGGCTCCGGACGGTCGACGGCGTGGAGGAAGGTGAGTATACCAGATCGTTCCTTCTGCCCTTTGAGCCGCTGGAGGAGGTTTTCCAGAAGCTCTCGAAGCAGGATCTGTGCAAAAATGTCTCCGGTCGCTGGCGGCTTACGCCCAAGGGCTTTATGCTCTCTAACTCGATCATCGTGCTGCTGCTCGAGCAGCAGCAGAAATCCAAGCCCCTCGCGCAGAAAAAATAACGCCTTGCTGCCCAAAGCCGCGCGTTTTCTCGGCTTTTTGGCAAAAGCGGCAAAAAAGAATTGACAAACGGGTGTGCTATCCGGTATAATATCCATCGTATGTTCCCCGGGAGAATCCCGGCATTTCAAACAGTCTCGCTGCGGCTGTGATCTCACAGCTGTTGAGCATATTTTTACAGGAGGTGTAGACAATGTCGACTGTTCGTACCTATCAGCCCAAGAAGCGCCAGAGATCCAAAGTGCATGGTTTCAGAAAGAGAATGGCTACCGCCAACGGCCGCAAGGTTTTGGCTCGCCGTCGTGCCAAGGGCAGAGCAAAGCTGTCCGCGTAAGCCATGACCGCATATACAGCTCAGTTTGAGCCATAGGGGTGAATGGAAGCAGTTCTGTTCGCCCCATCCGTTTATTACCCGG
>CAKUNY010000099.1 GCA_934668605.1 uncultured Oscillospiraceae bacterium
ATGTACGCCCGAGTTTCTGCTGCAATTCGCGTTCATGGGCTCTTACTACGCAAAGAAGATGCTGGGCGTATCGAATCCCCGCGTGGCGTTACTCAACATCGGCGCGGAGAACTCCAAGGGCACACAGCTGCAAAAAGACGCGTACGCGCTGCTCAAAAAAGCGGGGGACGCTGGTTATGTAAACTTTATCGGCAATGTCGAGGCGCGCGGGGTGCCGCTGGGCGAGGCGGATGTTGTGGTGTCCGACGGCTTTTCCGGCAATATCCTGCTCAAGGGCATTGAGGGGACGGCGCTTTTCATGTCCGGCATGATGAAGGACATGTTCAAAAAGAACATCTTTACGAAGCTTGCCGCCGCGATATGCATGTCGGGCATCCGGGAATTCAAAAGCAAGCTAGATTACCGGCAGACGGGCGGCACGGTGCTCATTGGGCTGACGAAGCCGGTCGTGAAGGCGCACGGCTCGTCGGACGCGGTTGCCATCCGCAGCGCCATCCGGCAGGCGGCGCAGGCCGTACAGAGCGGCTTTACCGACGATATTCGCGCGAATGTGGAACAGATGATGGTTCCGAAGGAGTTGGAGCATGTACAGAAGTCTTGAAGAGGGATTGGGATATATTTTTGAGAACAGAAAGCTGCTGGAAAACGCGCTGACGCACAGCTCGTATGCCAACGAAAACCGCGAGCGCGGCATTCCTGATAACGAGCGGCTGGAGTTTTTGGGCGACTCGATTCTGGGCTTTGTCGTCGCGGACTATCTCTACCGGCGTTTTCCCGAGAAGCCCGAAGGGGAGCTCACCAGAATCCGCGCAGACCTCGTCTGCGAGACGAATCTTGCCAAGGCGGCAGGGACGATCCACCTGGGGGATTTCCTCCTTCTTGGCCACGGGGAAGATCACGGCGGCGGACGAAAGCGTGACTCGATCGTCTCCGACGCGATGGAGTCCGTCATTGCCGCCAGCTATATGGACGGCGGCTTCGAGGCGGCAAAGGGGATCATCGACCGGCTGATTCTGAGCGATATCCCAGTTGGAAGACCCCGGAACTTCGACTATAAGACGGCGCTTCAGGAGCTCGTTCAGCGGAAAAAAGACCAGAGCCTTCACTATGCGCTGATCAAAGAATCAGGTCCCGACCACGATAAGCATTTTACCGTCGAGGTTCTGCTCAACGGCAGCCCCGTCGGCCAGGGAACCGGCAGCAGCAAAAAGCGCGCCGAGCAGGCAGCAGCCGAGGCCGCCATCGAAAAGCTGTTCCCGAACGAATTATAATTAAAAAACTGCCAGACAGACGCTATGGTCTTTCCGGCAGTTTTTTTATTGCAGCGTTCTGAAAGCTCGTGTATGCGGATATGGACACTCGTGTTACGGAAGTGTAATGCCGCCATAGACGCTGGCCGCAGGATGGAGGGTCGAGACAATGCTTGGTGTCGCCGCAAGGCACAGAAGAACGCTCGCGGCCAGCAGCAGAATCGGAAACACGTAACGCATAAGGATTCCTCCTGAAATGTTGTTCTGCTTTCCTAGACGAGAAAAACGAGCAAAACGTTGCAGGCTTTTTGAAAAAATCGAAAAAAACCCGGCTGCATTTCAGAGCTTGAAGTGCAGCCGGAGCTTTTTATGCGTTGTCATCCGCGAGCATTCTGGCGTTCGCGGTCTTGAGCGTCTTGCGAAGGAAGATGGAGCTGAGGAGGAACGAAAAGATTTCCGCGATCGGGAAGCAGAACCACACGAGCTCCAGACGCCCCGACTGCGCCAGCAGCCACGCCGCGGGCAGCAGCACCACGAGCTGCCGGCAGACAGAGTTGATGAGCGCGTGCAAAGGATTTCCGATGGCCTGGAACACGGAGCCGGAGACGATGCAGAAGCCCGCGAACAGGAAGTGAATGGCGATGATGCGGAAGGCGGGAATGCCGATTTGGCGCATATGGTCGGTCGCGTTGAAAAGCGACAGCAGCGTTCCGGGAATGAGCTCGAAGAGTGCGAGGCCAATGAGCATCAGGCAGACCGCGGCAATGACCGAAAGGCGGATGGTTTTCTTCACGCGCTCGGGCTTTCGCGCGCCGTAGTTGTAGGCGATGATCGGCACCATGCCGTTATTCAGGCCAAAGACCGGCATGAAAATGAAGCTCTGGAGCTTGAAGTAGACGCCGAAGACGGCGGTCGCCGTGGTAGAAAAGACGATAAGGATCTGGTTGAGGCCGAAGTTCATGATTGAGCTGATGGACATCATGACGATCGACGGAATGCCGACGCGGTAAATTTCCTTGACAGTGTCCCAGTGGAACCGAATATGGCTCGGGCGGATGCGAACGTCGGGATTATATTTGAGATTCATAAAGAGCGCGAGGCAGGCCGCAGCGATCTGACCGATGACGGTCGCCACTGCCGCGCCGGCGACCTCCAGGCGCGGAAAGCCCAGCCAGCCGAAGATGAGGATCGGGTCTAAGATAATGTTGATGACCGCGCCGACGATCTGCGTATACATCGCAAGCTTCGTCCGCCCCGTCGATTGCAGCAGCCGCTCGAAGCAGAACTGCGCAAAAATGCCGATCGACGCGCCGAGGCAGATGGAGGTGTAGCTCGTGCCGTAGTCCACGATCTGCTGAACGTCCGTCTGCGCGAGGAAGAAGGGACGCGAGAGCGTGAGCCCCAGCAAGCAGAAGACCGCGAAATTGCAGAACATCAGGAAAATCGATGTGTTGGCCGCGCGGTCGACCAGATCGTGCCGCTTCGCGCCAAGCGCCCGGGATAACAGCGCGTTCGTGCCGACGGCGGTGCCGCTTCCAAAAGCGATCATCAGGTTCTGAAGCGGAAACGCGAGCGAGATGGCGCTCAGCGCGTTTTCGTTCAGCTGCGAGACATACACGCTGTCGACCACGTTATAAAACGCCTGCACCAGCATCGATACCATCATGGGAATTGCCATGTTGGCTAGAAGCCTTCCGACCGGCATCGTGCCCATTTTGTTTTCCGTGCGTACCTGTTCCAAAGAAATCCATCCTTCCTCTTATCTTCCGCAAAATTCGTGCCAAGCGCGCAAAAACAGCTCCCGTCCATCCCGGGCGGGAGCTGACATGATTCATATTCTCCCGTAAGCAGCAAGCTATATGTTACAGGAAAACCGGTATGCTGTCAAGAACTGTTTTAAAGCGCGATTTCCTCGGCGCAGCTTTCGGCGTTTTTGCACAGGGCGCGGCACTTCTGCGTAAACGCGTGCACCTGCTCGGGGCAGCGGCCGATGTACTGCGAGGGCTCCATGTGCGCTTTGATCTCTTCTTCCGTCATGCCGAACGCGGGCTCGGCGGCCAGAGCGGCAATGAGATCCCAGCGCTCGCCATTTTTCATCTGCGCGGTCGCCTCCATCGAGGCCTTGCGGATGATCTCGTGCACCTGCTGGCGGTCGCCGCCGTGCTTGACGGCAGCCATGAGAAGATTTTCGGTTGCGATGAAGGGGAGATACTCGTTTACAAATCGCGCGACGATCTTTTCGTTCACGTGAAGCCCCTTTGTGACGTTCTGCATGAGCCGCAGAATACCGTCGCAGGCTAAAAACGCCTCGGGAAGCGAAATGCGGCGGTTGGCAGAATCGTCGAGCGTCCGCTCGAGCCACTGCGTCGAGGCCGTCATCGGCGCGTTCATTGCGTCCGCCATGATGTAGCGGGACAAAGAGCAGATGCGCTCGCAGCGCATGGGGTTTCTCTTATAGGGCATGGCCGACGAGCCGACCTGCGAGGACTCAAACGGCTCTTCGACCTGCCGGTCGTGCTGCAAAAGGCGAATATCGTTCGCGAACCGGCAGCAGCTCTGCGCGATCGACGACAGAACGTTTAAAATCCGGCTATCTAACTTCCGGGGATAGGTCTGCCCGCACACGTCATAGAGCCGGTCAAAGCCGAAGCTTGCGGCGATCTTCCGGTTCATCTCGTCAATTTTTGCGTTGTCGCCCTCAAAGAGCGAGACGAAGCTTGCCTCCGTGCCCGTTGTGCCGCGGCAGCCGAGGAAGCGGATGGCGGAAATGACGTCGCGCAGCTCCTCTAAATCGAGCATCAGATCCTGAAGCCAGAGCGTCGCGCGCTTGCCGACGGTCACCAGCTGCGCGGGCTGATAGTGCGTGTAGCCGAGGCAGGGGAGCGCGGCGTACTTGTCCGCAAAATCGCAGAGGTTCTGCATTGCGGCCTCCAGCTGCCCCTCTAAATAGCGAAGACCATCGCGGTATAAAACCAGGTCTGCGTTATCAGTCACGTAGCAGCTTGTCGCGCCGAGGTGGATAATGCCCTTCGCGCCCGGTGCGTCCACACCGAACGCATAGATGTGCGCCATCACATCGTGCCGGATCTCTTTTTCCTTCTTTGATACGACGTCGTAGTCGATCGGGCTCACGTGCGCGGCGAGCTCGTCGACCTGCGCCTGCGTGACGGGAAGACCCAGATCGTGCTGCGCCTGCGCCAGAGCGACCCAGAGCCTGCGCCAGGTTTCAAAGCGGCTGTCCGGGGAAAACAGGTGCAGCATGTATTTTGACGCGTAGCGCGAGGCCAGCGGGCTTTCATAGGTGGGTTTCATCTGATCAACCTCTTACTTAGCGGTAGATGATCTCATCGCGCTTTGCGCCGACGGAGACGTAGCTGATGTGGCAGCCGATCTGCTTTTCAATATACTCGACGTAATTGCGAGCCTCGACGGGCAGGTCTTCATATTTGCGCACGCCGGAAATATCGCAGCCCCAGCCGGGCATGGAGGTCATGACGGGCTTGGCCTTGTCAATGACGGCCGTGAACGGGAAGTCGCCGGTCTTTTCGCCGTCGACCTCATACTGCTCGCAGATGGGGATTTCCTTCATGTAGGACAGAACGTCCAGCTTCGTCAGGGCAACCTCAGTCGCGCCCTGGATCTGGCAGCCGTAGCGGGTCGCAACAATGTCGATGGGGCCAACACGGCGGGGACGGCCGGTGGACGCGCCGTATTCTGCACCAGCCTCACGGAGCTTCTCGGCTTCCTCACCGAACCACTCCGCCGTGAACGGGCCTTCGCCGACACAGGTGGAGTACGCCTTCACGATACCGACCGTACGGTCAACGTGGCTTCCCGGAATGCCCGCGCCGACGCACGCGTAGCCCGCGTTGGAGGAAGAAGACGACGTGTAGGGGAAGATGCCGAAGTCAATATCGCGCAGCGCGCCCAGCTGCGCCTCAAACATGATGTTCTTGCCGGCGGCCTGCGCGTCATACATATATTTCGTCGTGTTGCAGATATAGGGTGCGAGCTTCTCGCCGAACTCCTTGCACCACGCGAGCATATCTTCGAGTTTGTAGGGCTCGGCTCCGTAGACGTTCTGGATCGTCAGGTTCTTCCACTCAAGGATAGAGGCCAGGCGCTTTTCCAGGTATTCGGGGTACAGGAGCTCTCCGACCATGATGGTCTTCTTCTGATACTTGTCGGAGTAAACCGGCGCAATGCCGCGCAGTGTCGAGCCGTACTTCTTGTCCTTGAGCCGGGCTTCTTCCAGACCGTCGAGCGCGCGGTGATAGGGGAAGACGATGGTCGCGCGGTCGGAGATCTTGAAGTTTTCCGGCGTGATGGGAACGCCTGCGTCCTTGAGCGCGGACATTTCCTTCCAGAGATCTTCGATGTCCACAACAACGCCGTTACCCAGCACGTTCACAACGCCGGGCAGGCAGATGCCGGAGGGGATCAGATGCAGGGCAAATTTGCCGTACTCATTTACAATGGTGTGTCCGGCGTTGTTGCCGCCCTGATAGCGGCAGACGATGTCATATTCTCTTGCGATGAGGTCGACCATACGACCCTTGCCCTCGTCGCCCCAGTTGATGCCAACAATTGCGCAGTTACTCATGTTCGTCAAGCTCCTTCATACAGTGCATTAAATTTTATCTTCGCATATTATAGCACGCAAACGGCATAAGTAAATCATTTGTTTTGGATATTTGCCATTAGAATGGCTAATGCCGGAGCAGGGGAGAACCCGCCTTTTCGGAAAGCGGACAAAAAACGGCAAAATAATGCTTGACTTTCCGCCCGCCTTGTGGTACTATACTGGAGCAGTCGCGAGACGGCAGAAATAATGCGCGAGTGGTGGAATTGGCAGACTCGCTAGATTCAGGTTCTAGTGTCCACTCCGGACGTGCGGGTTCAAGTCCCGCCTCGCGCACCAACTCCTCAGATTCTTCGGAATTTGAGGAGTTTTTCTTTATCAAAAATTCGGGTTTTTCCGCGTTTGAAAATCGCGATACCAGATTTTTATCCCCATTTTGACGCCAGATTTTTTGCCGTGAAAATGGAGGATTTTTTATGCGCAGAACCACAATTTTGAACGCAAAACAGGTCAAACGAACGTCCTTTTCAGAAGCGGAACAACTGTTCACGAAACACTGTAAACTAAAGAATTTGAGCCCTCAAACCATGCGCTATTATGCGGAGGATTTGAAGTATTTTCATGCGTGTGTGCCGGTTCAGTATGTCGATGAAGTCAGTCAGGACGCTTTTGAAAACTTCATTGTCTCGGAACTGGACGCGGGCAAGAAAATCACTTCCCTGAATTCGCGCATCCGGGGACTGCGCGTGTTCTTCAAATTCTGCGCGGAACGGGAATACATGAAGCCGATCACACTGAAACTGATGAAAGAGGATGAAACCATCAAAGAGCCGTATACCGACGCAGAACTGCGCCGCCTGCTCAAACGCCCGGAGGGAAACAGTTGGGTGGAGTGGCGGACGTGGACATCCATCAATTATTTGATTGCCACGGGAAACCGCGCCAGCACGCTTCTGAATGTCAAAATCTCCGACGTGGATTTTGAAAATATGACAATCCGCCTTGTCAAAACTAAAAACCGCAAGCAGCAAATCATTCCGCTTTCGCCCGCGCTGAAACATATTTTGCTCGATTACCTGAAAACGTGGGAATGGACAACGGACGATTATCTGTTTCCATCGAACGAGGGGGCACAACTCAATTTGCGTTCGTTCCAAGGCGCAGTCAGACGGTATAACATTGAACGCGGCGTGTCTAAAACCTCCATCCACCTGTTCCGTCATACATTTGCGAAAAATTTTATTCTCGCAGGCGGCGGAATGGTTCAACTTCAAGCCTTGCTCGG
>CAKUNY010000100.1 GCA_934668605.1 uncultured Oscillospiraceae bacterium
CTGGAGACCTTTACATACACGCTCGAAGGCAGCGAGTGTACCATCACCGGCTATGAAGGCGCAAGCGCCCGACTGGTCATCCCTGAGAAAATTGACGGTCATCGCGTGACAGCTGTGTCGGAGCATACGTTTGATGGCTGCGAGAGCTTGCAGGAAATTGTGCTGCCAAAAACATTGCAGGACTTCTCGCCGTTGCACACGACGAAATATGCGCTGCTTGTCTACGCCGGTTCTCCGGCAGAGCAGGCACTGAAGCAGGCGGTTTCTGCTAAGGAACAGGCGGAAGCTTTAAAGGAGACTGCCGAAAAAGCCCCCACGGCACTGGAAGAGGCACAGCAGGATGCGGCGAAGCTTGAAACGGAGGCTTCTCAGGCGGAAGCCGAATTGCGCGCTGCGCAGGAGAACGCTGCCGCGGAGCAGGAGGAAACCTCCGGCGCGCAGACGCAGATCGACGCTTTGCAGAAGACCGCCGAGGAAAAACGAGAACAGGCGGACGCAGCCGCAAAGGAAGCGGAGGATGTGCAGGAAGAAAAAGACCGGCTGGAACAGGAGCTGCGCGGGGTCTCGCAGGAAACATTCATCGTCTGCGATTATTCCCATCTTTCCGATTCTGAGCCGGTGAATTTTGACAATACGGAAATTCCGTTTACATACAGCGCGCTCAATGGCGGTGTGACGCTCGTCTCCTATACCGGAAGCAGTACGGACATTGTTGTTCCCGAGACCATCAACGGGCTTCCGGTTACGACGGTTGCGTTCCCTGTATCGGAGCAGACACGCTCGATTCTCCTGCCGCCGTCTGTTACAAAGATTACGTCGAACCTGACCCAGCCGCGCTATGACGTGCCCTTCTGGCTGAACCTGACGCTGGTCGTGCTGGGGCTGGCACTCGCGCTTGGGATGATGCAGATTGCAGAAAAACGCGGAACCGATCCGGACGCACGGTTCTTGGGACTGCCGCTTATCTATTCCGGCGTCAAGTATTTTGTGCTGCTGCTTTTGTGGGCGGCGGCCTGCCTTGCGTTCGGATGGACGGCGACGCTGCAAAACACTGTCGGGCTGGCACTGGCTGCGCTCGGCGTTGTTGAGTGCATACTGACGCTGCACGCGGCAGAACGTGCGGAGCAGGTCGGTGCGCAAATTCAGGAAAAGACTGCGTTCATGCAGGACTGCCGCAAAAAAGCCGAGACCTTGCAGGCACGCGCCGGAACGCAGCCGATGAAGGATGCCTGCGCGCGTGTTTCGGAGGCGCTTCGCTATTGCGACCCCGTTTCCGGCGCAGAACTGGACAGCGTAGAAGCGGATGTGTCCGCTGCGCTGCATCGGCTTTCCCGCGCGGTCGATACCGGGGACGAGGCAGAAGCGGAAAAGCAGGCGGAGACAATTTTGCGCCTGCTGGAGGAGCGTGCGGCGCTTCAAAAGCTAACAAAGTGACTTCCTGAAAAATGAGGGGTATTATGCCTGTATTACGATGCAAAATGTGCGGCGGGACGATGGAGATCGACGCGAAGCAATCCGTCGCCGTCTGCCAATATTGTGGCACCCGGCAGACGCTGCCTCGTTTGGACAGCGAGCGTGTTGCCGGACTCTACGAGCGTGCGGAGCTGCTGCGCCGGGGGAACGACTTTGACAAAGCTGCTGCTGTTTACGAGCAGATCGTCTCGCTCGCACCGAACGACGCGGAGGCGTACTGGTCACTTGTTCTGTGCCGCTACGGAATTGAATACGTTGAAGATCCGGCAAGCCATCGGCGCGTGCCGACGATCAACCGTGTGCAGTTCGGCTCAATCTTGGAGGATGCTGACTACCTGTCCGCGCTTCAGAACGCGGACGAGGAGCAGAAGATTGTCTACATTGCGGAAGCAAAAGCAATCGAAGCCATTCAGAAGGGTTATTTGGCGATTTCCGAGCGGGAAAAGCCGTTTGACGTATTTATTTGCTACAAAGAAACCGACGACAACGGGCGGCGGACAATGGATTCTGTGCTGGCGAACGATCTCTATCACCAGCTGACGCAGGAGGGGTTCAAGGTTTTCTTCTCGCGCATCACGCTGGAAGACAAGCTCGGCACAGAATACGAGCCGTATATCTTTGCTGCCCTCAACAGCGCGAAGGTCATGGTCGTGCTGGGGACGAGGTCGGAGTATTTCTCCGCCGTCTGGGTGCGCAACGAGTGGTCTCGCTTTCTAGCGCTCATCAAAAATGGCGAACAGAAGGTGCTGATTCCGGCGTATCGGGATATGAGCCCGTATGATTTGCCGGAGGAATTTTCGCATTTGCAGGCGCTTGATATGTCGCGGCTCGGGTTCATGCAGGACCTGATTCGGGGCATCAAGAAAATCCTTGGGACGGAGAATATTTCGGGAACAGCAAATGCGGCAACGTCGCCGCTTCTTCGGCGCGCGTTCTTGTTCCTGGAAAATCGCGAGTGGAAGAACACGGAGAGCTATTGCGAGCGCATTCTTGACCAAGAGCCTGAAAATGCGCAGGCGTATGTCTGCAAGCTCATGGCTGAGTTACAGGTCAGCGAACGCGAAGCGCTCAAGAAGCATGCAGCCGCGCTGGCGAAAAACAATACATACCGGCTGGCGCTGCGCTATGCCGACGCTGCCCTGAAAGCGGAATTGGAGAGCTATGCTGTTCTACCAGCACCGAAAAAGCGAAAAAAAGAGAAAACTGAGAAGCCGAAGCCTGTCAAAGATCAGGAAACTCAAACAAACAGCTGCCGGAAGAAGCAGCTTCCGATGCTTGCAGCGGTATTAGCGCTTGTTGTGTTGGCGGTGGTGGGGATCGCCACGTCCAAAAGGGAAACCGCCGCGCCTGCCAAACAACCTGCGTCGCTCTCCGCGCCTGCTTCAGAGCCACAGGAAATGACCGAAGAGGTAACGGCGCAGGATACCGAACCGGAAGAGCTGGCGGTTCAGGAAGAACCGATTGCACCGGAGAAAGACGCACTGCCGGCGCCGGACGCGGAAGAAACGCCGGAGGAGCCCTACGCGGTTGTAGAAGAGACTGTAGAGGAAACGCCTGCGCAGACGCAGGAAGAGACTCCAGCAGCCGCAGAGGAAAAGGAACCGGCTAAGCCAGAGCAGACGGCGCAAACGCCTGTTACGCAGCCGGAGCAGCCCAAGCAGGAAACGCCTGCAAAGATGGTCGAGCAGGAAAAGCTCGCGGAGGAAAAGACACAGACGCAGTCGAAGCGCGTAGAAGAATCTAACGGACGGTACTATATCTACGAGTACGATGCCGCTGGGCGAATCGTCAAAGCAACGCTCTACGAAGCCAATGGCGACTATCGCGGTGACTATGAAAATGTCTATGATGCATCCGGCTTACTTTCAAGGCAGATTTTTCATAACAAAGATGACTACACACGTATTTATATTTATGAAAATGGGCATTTAATGAAAATTGCATATGGAGAGACAGAAGATGCAACTTCTTATGAAATTTATGAATATGATGAAAATTGGGTAACTCAAAGATCTCTATTTTACGAAAATGGGAAGCTACGTGCTATAAGCCATTATGTTGATGGTAAGTACGATTATTGGGAAGATTTACTATACCCTTCTAGCAATCATAACTAAGAAGATTTTAGGGTACTTCAAATCTGCAAATTCATAATTAGGAGTACATATAATGCCTGCTTTGAGATGCAAAATGTGCGGCGGGACGATGGAGATCGATGCGAAGCAGTCCGTTGCCGTCTGCCAATACTGCGGAACGCGGCAGACGCTGCCGCGGCTGGACAGTGCGCGGATTGCCGGGCTTTACGAGCGCGCGGAGCTGCTGCGCCGGGGGAATGACTTTGACAAGGCGGCGGCTGTTTATGAGCAGATCGTTTCGCTTGCGCCGAACGATGCAGAGGCGTATTGGTCGCTCGTTCTGTGCCGCTACGGAATTGAATACGTTGAAGACCCGGCAAGCCATCGGCGCGTGCCGACGATCAACCGCGTGCAATTTGGCTCGATTCTGGAGGACACAGACTACCTGTCTGCACTTCAGAACGCTGACGAGGAGCAGAAGTCTGTTTACATTGCGGAAGCAAAAGCGATTGAAGCCATTCAAAAGGGATACCTGGCGATTTCCGAGCGGGAAAAGCCGTTCGACGTGTTCATCTGTTATAAGGAAACCGATAACAATGGCAAACGCACCATGGACTCGGTGCTGGCAAATGACCTCTATCACCAGCTGACGCAGGAGGGATTCAAGGTTTTCTTCTCTCGCATCACGCTGGAAGACAAGCTCGGCACAGAATACGAGCCGTATATCTTTGCTGCCCTCAATAGTGCCAAAGTTATGGTCGTACTTGGCACCAGACCGGAATACTTCTCTGCCGTCTGGGTGCGCAACGAATGGTCCCGCTTTCTGGCGCTTATCAGAAACGGGGAACAGAGGGTGCTGATTCCGGCGTACCGGGACATGAGCCCCTATGATCTGCCGGAGGAGTTTTCACACCTGCAGGCGCTCGACATGTCGCGGCTGGGGTTCATGCAGGACTTGATTCGGGGCATTAAGAAAATTCTTGAAACAGAAAGCGTTGCGGGGACAGCCAATGCAGCAACGTCGCCGCTTCTTCGGCGCGCGTTCTTGTTCCTGGAAAACCGCGAATGGAAGAACGCGGAGAGTTACTGCGAGCGCATTCTTGACCAAGAGCCTGAAAATGCGCAGGCGTATGTCTGCAAGCTCATGGCAGAGCTGCAGGTCAGCGACCGGGCCGACCTGCGAAAGAACGCCGCCGCGCTGCCGAAAAACAATACATACCGTCTGGCGCTGCGCTATGCTGACACTGCCCTCAGGACGGAACTGGAGAGCTACGCCGAGCCAACAGAAAAATCTGCTCAGCAGGAAAAGAAGGCAGGAAAGAAGCTGCTTCCGGTCGTAGCGACGACGATTGTCGTAATTGCGATTGTGGCTGTGCTGATTGCCGGAAGTGCAAAAAAGAACCGCGTCTACGAATCGGCACAGGCGCTGCTTTCGGCAGGGGAGTACGCGCAGGCGGCAGAGGCGTTTTCTGCGCTGGACGGATACAAGGATTCAGAGACCTACCGCGCCGAAGCGGAAGCTTCGCTGACCGAGCAGCAGAACGCGGAGAAGTATGCATCCGCGCAAAAGTTGCTGAAAGACGGTAAGTTTGACGAGGCGATAGCCGCTTTTGAAGCGCTCGGGGATTACTCGGACTCCGCAGCGCAGGTGACTGCCACAAAGCAGAAAAAGCAGGAGGCGGCGCAGGAAGCTGAACACAGGTCTGCCTATGAGGTCGCCGAAAAGTTGCTGGCAGATGGGGATTACGATGCGGCAATCGAAGCGTTTGCTGCGCTTGACGATTATGCTGATGCATCTGACCGCACTGCGGAAGCAGAGATGGCAAAGCAGGCCGCTGAGGAAGAAGCTGCAAATAAGGAAGCCTACGCCGCAGCAGAGAAGCTCTTTGAAGAAAAGAAATATGTCGACGCAAAGGCGGCGTTTGAGGCGCTTGGAGAGTATTCTGACGCAAAGGCGAAGGCGGGAGAATGCCAGAAGCAGTTGGATGCTCAGGCAGCGGCATCCGCCGCAACTATGAGCTCGTCATCAACACCGAATAATTCTGAAAATCCAAATAGAGTGGAAGATGAATCTGGCTATATTATTTACGAGTACAACGAAAATGGTACTGTTTCGAAAAAAACAGCCTTTTTCTCATTTGGTCTTGAAAGGTATTCTTATATATATGAATATGACGAGTCTGGACAACTATCAAAAGGGTATTTATATACTTTAGGTTCTTTGCGCCTAATAGATTATTATGATAATGGAAAAATGATCCGAACAGAATACACAAGTGGCAAAATTGTCTACTACTGATCACAGCAAACATGCTACGCTTTGAAGAGCCAACAGCATAAATATAACTTCCTATTCTAGGCCCATTATGGAAACGAGGACATAAGCATGTCAATTTTAAAATGCAAAATGTGCGGCGGAGCGATGGAGATCGACGCGAAGCAATCTGTCGCCGTCTGCCAATACTGCGGAACGCGGCAGACGCTGCCGCGTTTGGACAGTGCGCGCATTGCTGGGCTTTACGAGCGCGCGGAGCTGCTGCGCCGGGGAAATGACTTTGACAAGGCAGCAGCTGTCTACGAGCAGATTGTCTCGTTTGCACCGAACGACGCGGAAGCGTACTGGTCTTTGGTGCTCTGCCGCTACGGAATCGAATATGTTGAGGATCCGGCAAGCCATCGGCGCGTGCCAACGATCAACCGTGTGCAGTTCGGCTCGATCTTGGAGGACACAGACTACCTTTCTGCGCTCCGGAACGCCGATGATGAGCAGAAAGCCGTTTACATTGCAGAGGCCAAGGCAATCGAAGCCATTCAGAAGGGCTATCTAGCCATTTCCGAGTGCGAGAAGCCGTTCGACGTTTTTATTTGCTACAAAGAAACGGACGACAACGGTCGGAGGACGATGGATTCCGTGCTGGCAAACGATCTCTACCATCAGCTGACGCAAGAGGGTTTTAAGGTTTTCTTTTCCCAGATTACGCTCGAAGACAAGCTCGGCACGGAGTATGAACCATACATCTTCGCCGCCCTCAATAGTGCCAAAGTTATGGTCGTACTCGGCACCCGACCGGAGTATTTCTCCGCCGTCTGGGTGCGCAACGAGTGGTCGCGCTTTCTGACGCTCATTAAAAACGGAGAGCAGAAAGTCTTGATCCCAGCCTATAGGGACATGAGTCCCTACGATCTGCCGGAAGAATTTTCGCATTTGCAGGCGCTCGATATGTCGCGGCTCGGGTTCATGCAGGATCTGATTCGGGGCATCAAGAAAATCCTCGGAACGGAAAACGTTGCGGGGGCAGCAAGCGTCGCAACGTCTCCCTTGCTGCGCCGCGCGTTCCTGTTTTTGGAGGACAGGGACTGGCGGAACGCGGCGGAATATAGCGAGAAAATTCTCGACCAAGAGCCGGAAAATGCGCAGGCGTATGTCTGCAAGCTCATGGCAGAGCTGCAGGTCAGCGACCGGGCCGACCTGCGAAAGCACGCCGCCGCGCTGCCGAAAAACAATACATACCGGCTGGC
>CAKUNY010000101.1 GCA_934668605.1 uncultured Oscillospiraceae bacterium
GCAAAGGTCAGCCGCTGCATCACGGTGCGCGATTCCAACGCGGATATCATGATGGTGATGCGCCTCGACCGGCCGGAGCAGCTTTCGGCCTATCTCCAGCATCCGAAGCACGTCGCGCTGGCGCAGAGTCTGAAAGACTCCGTCGCGGCCAGAATGTCTTTTGATGCAGAATAGCGTCAGCTGGCGCTGATCATTTCAGAAAGAAAAGAGAGAAGTCCTATGCAAAAGAAAAAGTCCGCAGTCCCCGCGTATCTGGGTGTTGCCGCCGTCTGGATCGGCAGCCACTTCGGCCCCGGCTTTGCGACCGGTGCGTTCAGCGTCCGCTGGTATGTCAAATACGGCTGGATCGGTCTGATCACGCCGCTGCTCGCCATGCTCGTGACCGGCGGCGTGATGTATTACATGCTGGAATTTGCGCGGGAGCATGGAACGCCGAACTATCGCCCCTTTGCGCGCGCCTGCTATGGAGAAAAGCTTGGAGGCGTCGTGGCGGTTCTGTATGATATCTGCTTTCTGATGACGATGATGTGCGCGGGCGGCCTTGCCTTCTCCGGCGAGGGAAAGCTTTTGCAGGGCTTTCTTGGCATCGGCTACTGGACGACCGCGATCATTACCATTCTGGTTTCCGCAGCGCTGTGCCTGTATGGTTCGAAGCTGCTGGCCAAGTCCTCCGGGTACATGATGTACGCGATCGTTGGCGTTGTGCTGCTCATCACGGTTCTGGCGCTGACGCACGGAGACGGTGATGTTTCCGGTGCGTTCGCAAACTCCGCCGCAAACGCCAAGGACGAGAGCTTCCTGCACGCAATTTTAGCGGCGATGCAGTACGGCTGCTTCCAGTCGACGATCGTGTTCAACGTCATGTCCGTCTGCGACGTGCTGAAGGATAAAAAAGAAGCGCGCAAGGCGATCGGCGCAGGGTATGTCATTACGATCGTACTGATGATCTGCCTGATTTTTACCCTGTTCAGCTATACCAATGTTTTCGACGTCTGCGCCGAGTCGCTGCCGGTCATGGCCGTTCTGAACCGCCTCGGCATGAAATGGCTGCAATGGCTGTATGTCATTTTGATGACGCTTGCGGTTCTGACCAGTGCGGCCGGTCTTGCGCACGCGGGCAATGTCCGGTTCGATTCGCTGTTTTCGTTCATTCGCAACACGCAGCTCAGACGCTTTGTCATTACGGCGATCCTGCTCGGCATTGCGGCGATCGGTGCGGCGCTTGGCTTCCAGGCCATGCTCCAGCAGGGCACGTCGATTGTCGGCTGGGCGGCCATTCCGGTGATCGTCATTCCTGCATTTACCGTTGTCGCAGCGAAGGTTCGCCGCGCAGAATAACAGCTGAAAACGCCTCCTGTCACCGAAAACTGGCAGGAGGCGTTTGTTGTAATGGAAAGCGGGCGGAACGGGGAATTGGCGCGCCGCTCAGCTATCTGTGTTTTTTATTTGCAGTAGGTAATATCCCTGCGGTAGGTATCCAGAAGACCATCCAGATAATTTTCTACGTAGGTCTGCATCTGCTCGGGCGGATTGACCTTTGTAAATTCCAGTCCGTGCTCCGCGCAGTATTCCTGCCCGAGGGCGTTGCGGAGCTTCTGCCGCAGGATCACGCGCGGCAGCTGATCTTGTATGGCGGCGTAGTAGTCGTCCAGCGTGATGCCGGCGGCTTTGCAATACTCGTCGATATTGGCCTGCACCTCGGGGAAGTCTTCGTAGTTTTTCTTCTGCGCGGCAAACTCGCTGTCAACCTCCTCCTGCGACACGGAAAGGCCGCGGCGCTCGGCTTCATCGAGCATGATGAGATTTATGAGCAGCTGATCGACCGCGTCCTGATCGCTGACCGCCTTTCCGCCGGAGACGGCGGACTGGTTCTGCTTTTCGTAGTCGACAAGGCTTTGATGAATTTCCGTGTCCCGGTAGCGCGCGACGACCGGATCTTGCTCCTGCGCAGCGTCCGATTCCGGCTTTGCGGCGCTGCATCCCAAAAGTGAGACGGCGCAGACCAGCGCGAGAAGAAGCAAACATGCATTGCGGGATTTCATACAGACACATCCTCTCTGGCGGTTTTATCTGGAAGCAGCATAGCACACAATTGCCGCCTTGTCCAGCGCGCAAAGGTGCCGGAAGATGCGGAACAAATCTGCTTCGCAAGCGTCTAAGAAAGGCCGGTGATCGAGCTTTGCTTGACAGGGAGTGAAGAAACCGCTATGGTATACGCAATGCCGCCCGAAAGCGGGCGCGCGAATCGGAAGGAGGAGTTGAATGGCAACAAGCAAGGAATACATGGAGTTTGTGCTTGAGCAGTTGGAGGGAATCGACGGCATCAGCTATAAGAAAATGTTCGGCGAGTATTTGGTTTATATCAACGGCAAGCCCGCGATCATGGTCTGCGACAACGCGGCGATGGTCAAAAAGCTTCCGGAGCTGGCTGAGCTTCAGAGCGGCGCACCCGACGCGTACCCGTATGAGGGCGCGAAGGTGCATACGCTGCTCGATATGGAAAATCACGAGCTGACGCGTCAGGTGCTGGAGATCATCGACCGCGTCACGCCGATGCCCAAGCGCAGCAAGAAGTAAACACACAATGAAATATGCGAGGATAAAAACGCAACGTGCGCATTTCGCGTGCCAGAGCCGGTAGGTAGCCCGGCCGTCCCGCCTTGGCGGGGTAAGTAACCTGCCAGTCCGGTTGTCCATTCCTTGCTGCGTGCAAACAGGAGGACTGGACATGAACGAGTTAAGGCTTACGGTGTATTTTGAAGACCCCTTCTGGGTCGGCGTTTTTGAGCGGACGCAAGGCGGGGAATATTCCGCGTGCAAGATCACCTTTGGCGCGGAGCCGAAGGATCGCGAGGTGTACGATTATATTCTGAGGCACCTTTGCACGCTTCGCTTCAGCCCCGCATTACCGGCGGAGGAGCGAGCGCTGACGGCCAACCCAAAGCGGCGGCAGCGGGAGACCAAAAAGCAGCTGGACAGCGCAGGTACCGGCACAAAATCGCAGCAGGCGCTTGCCATGCAGCGTGAGCAGCTGAAGACCGAGCGCAGACAGCAAAGCCGCGCCCGGCAGGAGGCAGAAAGGCAGCGCCGCTTTGAACAAAAGCAGCAAAAAAAGCTTCAAAAGCACCGGGGACACTGACAAAGAAAGCGCCGAAGAACATGCGGAAGGGCGCGGGAGGATGCAGATGCTGACCTATCACAAGACGACGGAAGAAGAAAAGAAAGCCATTACTGCGTGGCAGTATACGGGGGAGTATGCGATCTATAATACCGCGCCATACGCCGAGCAGAAGGCGCGGGGCGTGGGCTTTGCGAACCCCAAAAACAACTTTTATTCGTTTTTGAAAGACGGCGCGCTTGTCGGCTTCATCAATCTGTATGAAGAGCAAACGGAGGTCTTCTTTGGTATCGGCGTGCGTCCGGACGCGTGCGGCGGGGGATACGGCCAGCAAATGACGCGGGCGGCCTGCGATTTATCCCACAGCCTGTTTCCAGGGAAACCGCTGTATCTGGAGGTCAGGACGTGGAACCGAAGAGCCGTCCGGTGCTATGAAAAAGCGGGCTTTTGCATCGTCGGCGCGCCGATTCGTCAAACAACCCACGCGGGCGACGGCGTGTTCTACCATATGGTTTATCGTGATTAAAAAAGAACCCTCTGCATGACAAGGCGCATGCGGAGGGTTTTCTAAATCAGCCGTCCGGGCGGAACGGGGAGAGCGCGTCTTCAAGCTTCTTGAGCGCCTTTTTCTCAATGCGCGATACATCGCGCACCGGTTATTGTAAGTGGTTTTGCTTTGAGAATTGCGCCGCGGCTGGCGGCGTAGTGAGTTGCCTGGATGGAGAATTATCCTGCCTGCTGAAGCTCTGCAAAGCGGAATTTGATGATAAGCTTTTTGTCCTGCGTCAGTTCAATTCGCTCGATCAGGCTTACCAGCAGCTCCCGGTTGGCGCAGGCAGTATCGAGAAACCGCTGTACCAGTTCCTTTGCCTGATCGGCGTGCCGGACAGGGCTTTTGAGCTGCTGCTCCAATTCGCGGACACGGGCTTCGTGCCTGTCGCGCTCTTCCTTGATTCGGCTGAAAATGCGTTGGAAGTCAGCCTCCGGCAAAAGTCCTGTGAGACGGTCCGTATACATGCGATCCAGATTTTGCGTCAGCGTTTCGATTTTTCCTTGAACAAGTGCAAGCTCTGACGCAGCCGCATTGCTTTGCGCCGCTTCTTTGACGGCCTGCTCCGCAGCAGGCAGGAGCAGCTGCGGCGTCAAGTATTGCTTGCAGATTTCGCGCACCTTTTCCAGAACCGCATCCGTTACCGTCTGCTCTTTGATGGAGTGGCAGGTACAGACGCCTGCTTTGGTAAAGCGCTGGTACGTGCGGCAGACGAAGTATAGCACATCTTCTCCTGCCGCATTTTTCCGGTTCAGTACCGCCAGCGGATATCCGCACTCATGGCAGAAGATCATGCCCTTGAGCAGAAAATCATAGGTGCGGCTTCTGGTATGCTTTCGGCTTTCCACCTGCATCCGAACTTTCCGGAAGGTTTCCGCATCGATCAGCGGCTCATGCGTATGCTCAACGACCACCCAGTTTTCCGGGCTTTGATGCAGACATTTTTTCGACTTGTAGCTGATCTTTACCTGCCGTCCCTGCACCATATTTCCGATATATGTCTCGTTTTGCAGCATATCAGAAATCCGTTCACTGCTCCACAGTCCTGCGTAGGGACCTTTGCGCCCCATGTTCCACCCGCAGTAGGTCGCAGGTGTTGGAACGCCTTCTTCGTTCAGCGCGGCGGCAATTTTCCGGCAGCTGATGCCTTCCAATGCCATGGCGAAAATTCGCCGGACAACGGGAGCTACTTCCTCGTCGATAACGATTTTGTTCTTTTCTGTCGGATGCATTTTGTAGCCGTATACCGGCTTGCCGCCGATAAATTGTCCTTTGCGCTGCTTATCGCGTTTGACCGATTTGATCTTTTTTGAAATGTCCTTGGCATACATATCGTTCATGATGGCACGAAAGGGAGTAATGTCGTTGGCACTGGATTCAACGCCTGTATCGATCCCGTCGAGAAGGGAAATGTACCGCACCCGATGCTCGGGGAAGTACCGCTCCATGTAATGCCCGGTCATGATATAGTCGCGTCCCAGCCGGGAGAGGTCTTTGGTAATGACCATGTTGACCTTCTTCGCTTCGATATCTGCTACCATGCGCTGAAAAGCCGGACGGTCGAAGCTCGTACCGCTCCAACCGTCGTCAATATAGGTATCAACGACAGAAAGCCGGTGCTTTTGTACGAATTCATTCAGAAGCGATTGCTGATTGGTGACGCTTTGCGATGGTCCTTCGTTCTCATCCTCCTTTGAGAGCCGGATGTATAACGCCGCATGGTAATCCATGGGGTTGCTTATCTCATTGTACATAGGTTACCTCCTGAGATAAGCGGCTGTTCTACCTGTCTCAACATACTACACATCGCGGCAAATAGCTACTGCAATCAACTCTTTTTTCAAGAAAGAACAAAAAGACGCCTGAATCAGTTTCTCCAGAATTTGTGTACCCTCGGAATACTCGCATTGAATCGTCAAAGCCGTCTGCATGATCATGCACCTCCTGAAAAAGTCTATGACAGCATGGATGGGAACTTGCCGCGCACGGTCGTGCAAACTGTTTTCCGCCGCAAGTTCTCTCTTGCATGATGGGGCGGCTCTGCAAAACGCAGAGCCGCCCCTGCTTTTGAAATTTTGATGCTTACTCCTGTTCGACGCTTCTTCCCGGAGCCAAGGCAGCGACTAAACGGCGGCTGGCGCCGCGCACGGGTCTTGCACCCCTCCGAGGATCTCTCCGAGCTGCCCCCATTACGTTCCGTTGTGGCTGGGCAGGAGTACCATTGTCTGCGGATGAGGTCACGGCAAAACAGCTTGCCAAAGCTGCTTTTGGATGGATGGGTACCGCTCGTCACCTTGTTGGGCCGTCTTTATGCAAAAGTAATATCTTCTGCACAGGTGGTCTTCGCGCATCCTCCGCATCGCTGTTCCATTTCTGGCTCATCCGCTTGATGTCGTTTCAGTCGCTGGATATGTACTTTTCAAGCTGCACGAGAGCGTTCTAAAAATACCTCTCACCCCTTATCCATATTCGGAGGCTCTTTGCACCAAACTTTTTTCAAGTTTTCAATAATTTCAGCAGTTTAGCTAAAATCCGCTCCTTTTTATTGTGTACTGTCATCGATGATATCCCAAGTTTTTGAGCAGTTGCCCGTTCGCTGCAACCGTCGAAGAAAAGCATATAGATAAGCCGCCGCTCATCGCTTGAGAGCTTTGCAATGCAAGAATGTAGCTTTTCAGCCATGAGCTTTTCAACCACAATGTCTTCCGGCTCGTCGGATGCCGTGTCTGTCAGCATCTCCGCGCCAAGCGCACTGCTTGTGTCAAACGCATCATACGAAAGCACATGATGCCTCTGTTCTTTTTCAATCTGAGCTTGCTCACAGCGTTTTGCTCTGTAGTAGCTCAGATAGACCTCCTGTGTAACCTCGACCAGTTCGTCCTTGACTCTGATAAAGAATTCCTTTTTAGCTGCCATTTGGCAGACCTCCAATCTTTTGAAATTTTGAGAAAACCAAAATTTCAAAAGCGGAGGGGCGCGGATGGGATAATAAAACGCCGCCAGTGCGCTGTAGCTGCAATTTGCAGTGTATGCACACTGACGGACGCTAATAATATTCACCAGTAGTTCCACTCGACGCCGTACAACGACAGCTCGTTTGAAAGTAGCCTTTCGGGCTAGGTGGAATCTACTGGTGTCCTGGGTTGCTGGTCACCATTCAGGGCGCAATATACGCCCTAATTTCAGAGAAAACAGCATAAAGCGCTCCATTCCCGGCAGGAATGGAGCGTCTTAGTCGCACGGATTGCCCTCCAGCACTGCCGTTTTTTTATATGCGGCGCTGGAGGTATTTCCTTATTTCGTCCTCTGATAGTGAACAAAATTCGACACCATTAGAGCATTTCTGAAACAGCGGGTATTCTGTACAATACTCGTGTCG